>CAXBMV010000656.1:0-2313 GCA_963976575.1 uncultured Gammaproteobacteria bacterium
GATGTGGCAGGCGCTCTGCGGGACTGGCGAATTTCGGATCTTCCTTCCATTCCGGTTTACCAATGACGTCGCAGATTTTCGGCCAGATCGCCGCCTGGGTAATGAAATAGGTGTAAGCATTTGGATCCTGTTCCCAGCCCTTGCACTTCAGTATACGACCCGGCTGTCCGCCACCGGAATCGTTGCCGGCGCGCGGCACTGCATCACCAAATTCGACGCCTTCGCTAAACTGCGAGTATTCCTTCAGAGGCCCGTGGTCGAGGCGCTGCTGATCGCGCAGCTTGACGCGGCAGAGGTTCAGCACCGAGTCCTGCATCGCCGCCAGTACCTTTTGCCCGCGACCGGTTTTTTCGCGCTGCAACAATGCCGCGGTAATTCCGAAAGCGAGGTGCAGGCCAGTACCCGAATCACCGATTTGCGCGCCGGTTACCATTGGCAGTCCATCACGAAAGCCTGTGGTCGAGGCCGAGCCGCCGGCGCATTGCGCGACGTTCTCGTAAACCTTGCAGTCTTCGTAGGGACCGGGACCGAAGCCCTTCACCGAGGCCAGGATCATGCGCGGATTCAGTTCCTGTATACGTTCCCAGCTGAAGCCCATGCGATCGAGTGCACCCGGGGCGAAGTTTTCCACTAGCACGTCGCAAGTCTTCACCAGGCGTTCCAGCACCTGTTTGCCAGTCTCATTTTTCGAGTTCAGCGTCAACGAGCGCTTGTTGTGATTCAGCATGGTGAAGTAAAGGCTGTCGGCACCTTCCACGTCTACCAATTGCTTGCGGGTCGCGTCGCCCACTCCGGGGCGTTCTACCTTGATTACGTCGGCGCCCATCCAGGCCAACAACTGCGTGCAGGTAGGCCCTGACTGGACGTGGGTGAAATCCAGGATCTTCAGACCCTCTAGTGCTTTAGACATTTACTTTCCTCTGCTTCAAATGGCTTATTTATACATGGTTTGCGCTTTGGTACCGGGCGCATATTCGTTGGGGTCAACCCAGACATTCACTACCGCACACTTGCCGGTCTTGGCGATGGCTTCGCGGGCGCGCTGCATGGCGGGCTGGATGTCCTTTGCTTCGTGCACTTCTTCGCCGTAGCCGCCGATCATCTGGCCGAACTGGGAAAAGGGAATGTCGCCGAGCTTGTTACCGACATCACCGCGTTCCTGGCCATACTTGGCCAGCTGGCCATAGCGTATCTGGTTCATTGCCGAGTTATTGCCGATAACAGCAAGATAAGGCGCGCCGAAACGCTGCGCGGTTTCCATATCGAAGGAAGTCATGCCGAAGGCGCCGTCACCGTAGAGACAGACAACTTCCTTGTGCGGATGCGCGAGCTTGGCCGCCATGGAGAAACCAGTACCCACACCAAGCGAGCCTAGCGCGCCTGGATCCATCCATTGACCGGGGTTGCGCGGACGTACTGCCTGCGCCGAAATAGTGACGATATCGCCGCCATCGCCGACGTATATGGTGTCTTCTCCGAGAAACTCGTTGATTTCATAGGCGAGTCTGTAAGGGTGAATCGGGTTTTGATCGGTGGTGAACATCGGCATCAGTTTTTCCAGCTTGCTGGCTTCGATTTCGCGCAACTCGGCCATCCACTTTTGACGCGCCTGCTGTGCACTCTTGTCGATGTGAGCGGATGCAGCCTGCTCTACCGCGGCCAGTATCGAACCGGGATCGCCGGCGAGGCCAAGGCTGATGTCGCGGTTCTTGCCCACGGTGGCGTAAGACTGGTCGATCTGCACCAGTGTGGAATCTTTGGAGATGCGCTTGCCGTAACCCATACGAAAATCAAAAGGCGTACCGACGATCAGAATCACGTCGGCATTTTTGAAGGCGTCGCTACGGGTGCGGTCGAAATGATGCGGATCACCCTGCGGCAACATGCCGCGGCTGGCGCCATTCATGTAGGCCGGAATATCCAGCGAGCGCACAAAACTGATAGCCTCGTTGTGTCCCTGCGAGGCCCAGACTTGCTGCCCCAGCAATACCGCCGGACGTTTTGCTTTTACCAGGATATCTGCCAATTTTTCTATATCGGCCGGATCGCCAATCGATTTGGTCGAGGCACGGTAAGAACCAGGCTTGGGAATAATCGCCGACTCGATCGGAATTTCACGGTCGAGCACATCGCGCGGAATTTCCAGGTAAGACGGCCCATAGGCACCGTTAAAACACTCACGCGCGGCCATAGCAACCATGTCGGCAACACGCTCGGTGGAAAACACGCCGGAGGCAAATTTGGTAATCGGCCCCATCATGTCAACATGCGGCAAATCCTGTAAGGAACCCATCTTGTGCTGGGTCAGTGAAC
>CAXBMV010000657.1:0-2302 GCA_963976575.1 uncultured Gammaproteobacteria bacterium
ACCGGCGGTGATGCCTCGAGTAGTTTCAATGTCTCCACCACCAGCGCGATTGTCGCGGCCGCGGCCGGAGCCAAGGTTGCCAAGCACGGCAACCGTTCGGTATCGAGCAAGTCCGGTAGCGCCGATGTGCTTGAAGCCGCTGGCCTGCGGCTTGATTTGAACGCGCAGCAGGTTGGTGAATGCGTCGAACAGATAGGCTTCGGCTTCATGTTTGCGCCCGGCCACCACAGCGCAATGAAGCACGCCATAGGTCCTCGCCGGGAAATGGCGGTGCGCACCATATTCAATGTGCTTGGGCCTCTGACCAACCCGGCCGCTGCGGCTAACCAGCTGGTAGGTGTGTTTGCTGCCGAGTTGCTGGAACCGCTGGCGAAGGTATTGCAGCAGCTTGGCAGCAACCACGTCATGGTGGTGCATTCACAGGACGGCATGGATGAAATCAGTATTTCGGCGCCGACTCTGGTGGCGGAGCTGAAGCAGGGCAAGGTCAGCAGCTATAGCATTACACCCGAGGATTTCGGTATGCAAACCGCCAGCCTCGCCGATATCCGCGTGGACAGCGTCGAGCAAAGCCTGGCGGTAATGCACTCGGTGCTGGCCGGAACCCCCGGGCCGGCGCACGATATTGTTTGCCTGAATGCCGGCGCCGCCATTTACGTTGCCGGTCTGGCGGATTCGCACCTGGCCGGTGTCGAATTGGCCCGAAAGGTGATAGCCGAGGGCAAGGCTGCCGCGGTATTGCAAAAGCTTGTCGCCAAAACCAACGCATCATGAACCAGCCTCGCGCCGATATTCTGCAGCGAATCATTGCGCGCAAGCGCGAAGAGATAGCCGAACGCAGCGCTCGTGAGCCTCTCGCAGAGATAAACGAACGCCTGCAGGATGCCTCGCCTGTGCGTGGATTCAGTGCCGCGTTGCGCAGCAAAATCGAAGCGGCCGAGCCCGCGGTTATCGCCGAAATCAAGAAGGCTTCGCCAAGCAAGGGCGTCATACGCGAGCACTTCGACCCGGTCGAAATCGCCAGGTCTTACCAGCAGGGTGGCGCGGCCTGTCTGTCAGTATTAACCGACCGGGACTTCTTCCAGGGGCAGGAAGATTTCCTCGTCGCCGCGCGTGCCGCCTGCGAACTACCGGTTATCCGCAAAGATTTCATGATCGATAGCTATCAGCTAAGCGAGTCTCGCGCCATGGGCGCCGATTGCATATTGTTGATCGTCGCGGCGCTGGACGATGGCTTGTTGCAGGCCTTGCATCAACAGGCGCTGGAACTGGAGCTGGATGTGCTGGTAGAAGTGCACGACCGCGAAGAACTCGAGCGTGCGCTGCGACTGGACCTCGATATGATCGGCATCAATAACCGCAACCTGAAAACCTTCGAAACCAGCCTGAATACGACGATTGCGATGCTCGATGCAGTTCCCGATGGCTGTCTCGTGGTTACCGAAAGCGGTATCCACAGCCGTGGTGATGTCGACTTGATGCGCAGCCACGGGGTGAATGCTTTTCTCGTCGGTGAAGCTTTCATGCGCGTAGCCGAACCAGGCCAGGGATTACGGGATTTGTTTTACGCCTGAAGCGTCACCCGGTGTTGCTGCCAGTATAAAAATTCAACGTCATCCCGGAATCTGCGCAAATATAACTAACCGTCATCCCGGAAGGTGCGTCGTTTCAATATAAATAGAACGTCATCCCGGAAGGCGCGCAGCGACTGTCCGGGATCTCCAGATGGTTCAAGCTACCGGAGATCCGTTGCCTTTTGAAAATTTGCCCGGGCTGTCACAATGTGTCGCCGCAAGCCAGGCGCTATCGAACCGCGCGTCTGATCGGCGGCCTGCGGCTCGCCGCTCTTTAGGCCGCGCAATTCGACAGCACCTGGCTGGATGGATTGGTGATTTTTATGAGGTCGTCCCAGGAGGCGGTGCATTTTAAAAATACCCCGCCATCCCGGAATCTGCGCAAAAATAACTAACCGTCATCCCGGAAGGTGCGTCGTTTCAATAAAAATAGAGCGTCATCCCGGACAACGCCTGCGGCGTTTCCGGGATGACGATCTCATTGTATAGAGGGGTGCAAAAAGTCGGCTCCGCGCAGAGTGCGCGGGTTGACATTCAAACGATCGGATTTGCCTGCCTAGCGGGTACCGAAGACAACTATGGTCTTGCCGTGGGCGGTGATCAGGCCGTCTTCTTCGAGGGTTTTCATCACGCGACCTGCCATTTCACGCGAACAACCGACGATCTTGGCGATTTCCTGGCGGGTGATCTTGATTTGCATGCCGTCGGGGTGGGTGATCGCATCGGGT
>CAXBMV010000658.1:0-2283 GCA_963976575.1 uncultured Gammaproteobacteria bacterium
TGATGCGTACCTATCTCAAGGCAGCCGTTGCCGCGATCGCATCTGCGGATAAAGCCGCCGCCGAGGCAGCCTACAAGAAGATTGTTCCGATACTGGACAGTTCTGCAACCAATGGCATCATCAGCCATAACAAGGCCGCGCGCCACAAGAGCCGCATGAACGCCCAGATCAAAGCCCTGTAAGCAGGACTCGAATTACGAAAAAGGCCGGTATAACCGGCCTTTTTTTATTCTGCCAGCCAGTCCTGGCTGAGCAGCTGCCGGCCCCTGCTGTGGATGCTGCCGACGAAACTGTCCCCCGACACTACCTTGCCGACACCTTTGGGTGTTCCGGTCATGATGATGTCACCGTCCTGCAATGACATGAATGCCGCGATTTCCTCGAGTATTTGCTGGGGTTTGTGCATCATCAATTCGTAACCACCCTGCTGGATTAGCTCGCCGTTGATTTCCAGTTGCAGCGACAGACTGGCGATATCGATATCGCCGAGGCTGACAAATTCGCTGAAACAGGCCGCGCCGTCGAAGGCCTTGGCCCTTTCCCAGGGCAATCCCTTTGCTTTCAATTGCGACTGTAAATCTCGTTTGGTCAAGTCGAGGCCGAAACCCACCGCGTGCAATTTCCCCTGCTTAACCATGAAGCAAATTTCTCCTTCGTAATGCAGGGTTTCATCCAGCTCGGCGAACAGCTTGTTCGAAATCGCCGAGCCCGGTTTGCAGAAAATTACCATCGCATCCGGGGTTTCATTGCCCAGCTCCTTGATGTGTTCGAGGTAGTTGCGTCCGATACAGACGACCTTGGGAACGCTGATTTCGACTTTGTCGCAGGTAATACTATTCATGATGTGATCCGCTTTTTAGCCGGAGTATAAGCCACAAATTGCCGTTGCAAAAAGAATTATTGGTTCAGCTTGCATTAAGTCATGCGCGCATAAAGTAGCCGCATTGTTGAACAAACAGGAGACAGCAATGAAGAATCGAAAATTGAAAAGTATCCGCAGTATCGCCGCAGCAAGCCTGCTGACACTGACACTGGCGCTGACAACAAGCCCTGCACGCGCCGACCACGAACAAAGCAGTGGTAACGTCATAGTGCCGATTGCGACCTTTGTTGCGCTGGGCCTGTTACTCAATCACAGACAGCACAATCGGCCGCGTTACGGGTATGACAATGGCTACCGTGGCCACTACCACGGTCAAAAGCGCAAGCACAAGAAGTACAAGACCAGTCGTCGCAGCTATAGCCAGGGTGGATACCAGCGCCCGCACAAGCGTCGTTACAAGCACTAGGCGAACAGGAGAGACGAAATGAACAGGATCAAGACGATTGTTTTACTGATTGCGCTGGGCGGCTACGCGGTAGCCGGCCAGGCACAGCAGGACGAACAGGTCACGCGCTCCGCGGAAAAGTTCCAGGCGGACCAGACGGTTGAAATGTCGCAGTTACTGGCGAATAGCGAGTTGCTGAGCAAGGCCGCGCCGACACAGTCCGAGGACTATGTCAGCAGGGGCAGCGACAGCGAATTTGCCGGTATCGCCAATCGGCACGATCAATTGTTCAGCATTTACAATGGCAATGTCAGACTTGCTGCGGACTTCGATGAAGACGGTTATTTTCACGAAATCACGGTTGCCTTCGATGTCGACGTCAGCGTCGAGAACGCCAGCGTTTACGCGAAGCTATACCTGAGCCGCAACGGCGGCCCCTGGAGCCAGTACTTCACCACGCGCGTGTTCCATATCGAGGGCGATGCCAGTAGTGACGCTTACGAGGTCACTACCGAACTGGTCGAGGGCTACCCGCCTGATTACTACGACGTGCTGATAGAAATCTACAGCCTTGATCACGCCTACATGGTGACCAGCGAAGTGCTCGACTTCCATTACCTCGGTAAGGATGTGGCGCTGGAAGATCGCGGCTGGGACGACCCTTATTACTACGACGACGATTACGCCTATTCCGATGTCAGCGTGTCCTTCGGCGCCGGTAGTTTTTCCTTATTACTGATTTTCTTCCTGATGATTCAGGTAGCGATCGTAGCCAGGGGTAGCCTCAGGTTAACCCCCTATAAACCGAAAACAATAATAAACAGGAACCCCTGAGCTACGGTCCATTTTATGGGGTCGATCCCACCCGGGTGAGGCCCCTTTTTTTTTCCATATTTCTACCCCGTTAGTGCCCGGCGAACCGATCCGGATTGAAGTTGTTCGAGCCGGCTGCGGCGATCCTGGCACAGGTTCCATCCATCCCCGCTATTGATATACTGCGACGCTATGCGACAGG
>CAXBMV010000659.1:0-2283 GCA_963976575.1 uncultured Gammaproteobacteria bacterium
TTTAACAGGTCGACCGCATCCTGGTTGGCCTCGGCGTGGTTGGTATGGATGGTAGGAAAATAGACCGGGAAGACGCCACGATAAAGGTTCACCTTGCGGTTGGTTGATTCGTGACGCGAGAGCGCGTAAATCGGTATGCCTGAACTGATACGCGACATCCACAAGGCGGTGGAACCGGTTTCAGTGAGCGAGGCAATGGCGCGCACTTTGAGGTGGTTGGCGGTATACATGGCAGCCATGGCGATAGCTTCGTCGACACGCGAAAAGGTGGTATCGAGCCTGTGCTTGGATTTACTCGCGCGGCTTTCCTGTTCGACATTCAGGCAAATGTCCGACATTGCCCTGACCGTCTGGCTGGGGTAGCGCCCGGTGGCAGTTTCGGCCGACAGCATCACCGCGTCGGTACCATCGAGTACCGCATTAGCCACGTCAAAGACTTCGGCCCGGGTCGGTATCGGGTTATCGCGCATGGATTCCATCATTTGTGTCGCGGTAATCACCACGCAATTCATATCGCGCGCGATCTTGATAATTTTTTTCTGTACCGCGGGTAACTTGGCGTCGCCAATCTCCACGCCAAGATCACCGCGGGCGATCATGATCGCATCGGAAGCGCGGATGATGTCTTCGAGATTTTCCAGCGCCTCGGCGCGTTCGATCTTGGCGACTATGCCTGCATGGCTTCCGGCCGCATTCAGCAGTGCGCGGGCATTATGTATATCCTGGGCATTGCGCGGAAACGAAACCGCCAGGTAGTCGGCATGCATTAGTGCCGCGGTCTTGATGTCCTGCTTGTCTTTTTCGGTTAACACGTCGGCGGTGAGTCCACCACCCTTGAGGTTTATGCCCTTGTGGTCGGACAGCTCGCCGCCTACCAGCACAGTGCAATTGATCTTCGGTCCATCGAGGGATTCGACCTGCAGAACTATGCGCCCATCATCGAGCATCAGCACATCCCCGTCCTTGACGTCTTCGACCAGTTTCTTGTAGGTCACCCCGACCTGTTGCCGGGTGCCTGCATCGGCAGGGCAATCGATGTTCAGGCAAAATTTGGCGCCGGTTTCCAGCTCAATCGCTCCGTCGACGAATTTTTCGAGGCGAATTTTAGGGCCTTGCAGGTCGGCCAGTATGGCCAGATGACGATGGTTATCCAGGCCGATACGGCGAATTTTTTCGGCACGCGCCTGATGCTCTGCGGCGCTACCATGAGAAAAATTCATTCGCACCACGTCAACTCCGGCCTTGATCAGGCTGTCGATCGCGGCATCGGATTCGGTAGCAGGTCCCAGCGTGGCGACTATTTTGGTTCTACGTATGCTTGTTCTCATATTCCTTACACCTTTGTTCCAGCATGGCTACCGCGGGCAATTTTTTTCCTTCGAGAAACTCGAGAAAGGCACCACCACCGGTAGAGATATAGGATACCTGCTGACTGATTCCATATTTGTCGACCGCTGCCAGGGTATCGCCACCCCCGGCTATCGAGAACGCCTTCGACGAAGCTATCGCATTGGCTATGGCACGGGTTCCTTCGCCAAACTGGTCAAACTCGAATACACCGACCGGACCATTCCAGACTATGGTTCCAGCCTGCTGCAGGATTTCGGCGAAACGAGCCGCCGTTTTGGGTCCGATATCGAAGATCATGTCGTCATCCGCAACTGCCGAAACCGGTTTTACCACGGCCTCGGCCTGCTCGGAAAAGACTTTGCCACAGACCACGTCGACCGGGATCGGTATTTCTCCACCTTTATCCTCTGCCTGTTGCATCAAGCGTTTGGCTTCACCAATCAAGTCCTGCTCTACCAGCGATTTGCCGACATTATGCCCGGCTGCAGCGATAAAAGTATTGGCTATTCCGCCGCCCGGGATTAACTGGTCGACTATCTGCGACAGCGATTCTAACACGGTTAGCTTGGTGGACACCTTGGATCCGCCAACGATAGCGACCACCGGAGTCCTGGGCTTATCCAGCGCCGTCTCCAGCGCTTCAAGTTCTGCCGCCAGCAGCGGACCGGCGCAGGCCAGCGGGGCAAATTCGGCGACGCCATGAGTAGATGCCTGGGCCCGGTGGGCGGTGCCAAAGGCATCCATGACATAAACATCGCATAGCGCGGCATACTGCCGCGAGAGGGATTCATCGTTACTTTTTTCGCCGGCGTTGAAGCGCACGTTTTCCAGCAATACCACCTCGCCTGCGGCGAGCTCAGGTGCTATCGACAGGTAGTCGTCGATCAAAGCCACCGGTTGCGCAAGCGCGGCCGCGAGGTAATCTGCCACTGG
>CAXBMV010000660.1:0-2268 GCA_963976575.1 uncultured Gammaproteobacteria bacterium
CCGCGCATCCCTACACCAAGGCATTGTTGTCTGCGATCCCGTCGCTGGACCCGGATGCGGTGAGTCTTGCGCAAAAACTGGAAGGCGAAATCCCCAGTCCGATCAACCCGCCTCCGGGCTGTCGCTTCAATACTCGCTGCCCCTATGCGCAGGAGCGTTGTCGCAGCGAAGTACCGGAGTGGCGCCAGATCAGCAGCGGCCACCATGTCGCCTGCCATTTTTCGGAAGAATTATCCTGAAGCCAGACTGATCGATAGCATCGTATGAAATTCGAACCCATCCATGCCGAGTTTGGCGCCAGGGTTACGGGCATAGACCTGTCCCTGGGGTTAAGCGATTCCAGTTTTGCCCGCATCGACGAAGCGGTGAACCGCTACTCGATATTGTTGTTCGAAGGGCAGCAGATAAACGATGATATCCAACTTGATTTCACTGCTAAATTTGGAGTTCTGGAAGAAGAGCACGTCAGCTATTACAGCCATGGCAAGGTGACTTATATCGGCACCGTGGGAAATATCGATGCTGAGGGCAATATGGTTCCTG
The DNA here is from genome assembly GCA_963976575.1 of uncultured Gammaproteobacteria bacterium. Classification (GTDB taxonomy): domain Bacteria; phylum Pseudomonadota; class Gammaproteobacteria. The sequence continues at coordinate 544 of CAXBMV010000660.1, forward strand.
TACGTCAAACCAAATCTGCCACCGGCAATGAAATGTGGCACTCGGATAGTTCCTTCCGCGAAATTCCAGCCATGTATTCGATATTAAGCGCCTACGAAGTCCCGGACGAAGGCGGCATAACCGAATTTTCCAGTGCACGGGCGGCCTATGCAAGACTGGATCATGAGACCCGCGAATTGATCGAATCGAAAATCGGGATTCACGACTATATTTACTCTCGTACCAAGGTTGGTGAAGACGCGGTTACCGAGAACCAGCGCGTTTACATGCACCCGGTGCGGCAGCGGCTGGTGCGCCAGAACCCGGTGACAGGGGAACGCAATGTTTTCGTCGGCTCGCATGTGAAAGCAATCGAAGGCATGCCGGACGATGAAGCCAGACCTTTGATCGATCGACTGATTGCCGAGGTAACGCGGGAGCAATCGATATATCGCCATCGCTGGAAGGTGGGTGACTTTATGATCTGGGACAATCGCTGTATATTGCACCGCGGCGGTGGCTATGATGCCGCAAAGTACCGGCGGCGTATGCACCAGACCAGGGTGCGCGGTGCCGGTCCGTCGATTGCGGAACGCAATAGCGCCGAATAGTTACCGGGCCGATTCAGGCTTGTTTAATACCCCCGGTAAAAATAATAGCTGACTAGAAATCCTGCTCCAGCGGGAATATCGGGCGTCGCACATTCTGGTAGTTCAGGCGTCGATAGTCGGGGGTACACAGGGCACCGCTATCACAGACAATGACGCGCGCGGCGATCGGCTCGAAGTCAGCCCTGAAATGTTGCATCGATTTCAACGCAACCACAGTTTTATCGGCCGGTTCTATGCCGAATGCCCTGAATTGCTGTAAATCGAGCATTTGCTGTGACAGCGTGGTAACCAGAATCTCGATACCTTCGCAACGAATGACGGCGCTGGCGCCAAAACTGCGCTGCAAACCCCCGATCATTTTACCGGTGCCGGTATAGCGGCCATCGCTTAAGCGCAGCAGCTCAACCTCCAGTTGCAGCGGTCCTCCGCCCATGCCCGGTTCATGTTTGCCGCCAAGCTGAATTTTGATGCTTGCGCCAGGCTCGCAGGATTGTAATTGTCGGACCGTTTCTCCATCCACCATCGGACCGAAGCAGGCGTTGTCGATTTTCGCGCGTAGCAAAGCCCCGAGTAAAGCAGTGGAGTCTCCGTAACTGCCGGCACCAGGATTGTCGGCGTAGTCGGCTATTACCAGCGGTCCACTGGCGGCGTCGAATTGCCTTGCGGTCAAAGCCGCATCGTCGACATCCAGATAGTCGTTGAGCACATCGTCACGACTGTTCCAGATTTCATCGATCAGTCCCTGTGCAAACTGTTGATGTACTTCCAAATCGCCCTCGGCACAGACTAGCACCGTCGGTCCGGCCTCAAGCACGTCCGCGCTGGCAAAACCGGCATTGATACTGACCGCAAAGGCATCGTCGCGTGACTCCCACTGCCTGGCCGCTTCGATGCGCGTAATCATCGGGCCGATATCAGTTCTGCCGCCGTTTACTTCTTCCAGCATCGGGCAGTCGACGCGTATCATTTTTGGATTGATCTCGGCGGACATGGCGCGCTGCAGGATTTCGCCAGCGTGAAGGCCGGCTTCACGCATATCGATGTGCGGGTAAGTCTTATAGGAAACGATAATATTGGCCAGCGCACACATGCTTGCGCCAACGTTGGCGTGCAGGTCCAGCGTGATTGCGACAGG
>CAXBMV010000661.1:0-2262 GCA_963976575.1 uncultured Gammaproteobacteria bacterium
GCAAGGCAATCGCATCGCCACCTGGGTAAACCGTTTTCAACAGGCTAATCCCGGGGCATCGCTACTGTTGCTTGGCGATTTCAACGCGCTAACACCGCCAGATTCAAAACTCGATCTCGCTGGCATCATTCGCGGTAACCCTGACAACGGCGACAGCCGCAGGAAAGCCAGCGATCTGGTCGAACCCGACCTGGTCGACCTGACCCTGCAGATTCCCGAAGCGCGACGTTATTCCTATATTTTTCGAAAGCAAAAACAGCAACTCGATTACATGCTGGTGAATAGTGACTTTACACCACGTCTGTCGACCATCGAGTTCGGACGGATTGATTATCGCTTTTCAGACCACGCCGGCCTTATCGCCAGGTTTGAGTGGTAAGCCTGCCATGAGACCTGGGCCGCGCTATAAGGCTATTGAATAGCCGATACACAATTTCCGTAATCTGGGTATGTGCGTAACCTCTCAACAACAAAGCGTCATCCCGGAAGCTGCGTAGCAGCTGTCCGGGATGACGATCGTTACTTTGTGCGTTTGCGCGCTCCCGCGACTAATTCGCAGGAACCAGGCTATGAACTCCCCCGCATATGCCCCTGTGCGAGGTACTCCCCGGACTGCATCTCGATAAGGCGGCTGGCGGTGCGTTCGAACTCGAAGGCCAGGCGTTTGCCCAGGTAGAGCGCATCAGGCGCTGCTGCAGCGCTACAGATCAGTTTCACCTGGTGATCGTAAAGCACGTCGATAAGTAATACGAAGCGACGCGCGACATCATCGCTTTGCCCATCCATGACCGGTATTCCGGTTAAAACAAGCGTATTAAACAGGCGCGCCAGTTCGAGGTAATCGTTCTGGCTGCGCGTGGTTTCGCACAACTCGGAGAAACTGAACCAGATAGTATCCTCTGCGCAATACTGAAACTGCAGCTGTCGGCCATTCACTTCCAATTGCTTTTGTATTGCCTGCATCGGGGCGACGTGCTCGTCGAGATACTGTCTGATCTGTGCGTCCACCTGCCCGTCATGAGGCACACGATAGAGATCGGTCTTCTGTAACAGGCGCAGGCGATAGTCCTGGCCACCATCGAGGTTTTCCACCTGACAGTGTCGTCCAATCATATCGATGGCTGGCAGGAAACGAGCCCGCTGCAATCCATTTTTGTACAAATCCACGGGGGCCGCGTTCGATGTGGTCACCAGAACCACACCCTGTTCAAACAGGGTTTCCAGTAAGCCGGCCATAATCATTGCATCGCCGATATCGATGATGACGAACTCATCAAGGCACAGCACTCGAATACGTGCCGCGATATCGAGAGCGACCTGGCGTAGAGGATTTTCCTTTTGCTCGATTCGTTTCACAGCCAGGTGCACCTGATTCATAAAACCATGGAAATGGCTGCGCTCACTCGCCACCTCGTCCGGCAAGGACTGATAAAACATATCCATTAACAAGGTCTTACCGCGACCTACACCACCCCATAGGTAAAGCCCTGAAACAGCTGCTTCACCGCCCATCCATTTGCGCCACCAGGTTGATTTCGGCTGATCAAGCAGGCGTTGATGCAATGCATCGAGCAGGTCGATCGCATGCAATTGCGCCTGATCGCTTTCGAAACCGGGTTGCTGCATCAATTGCTTATATTTCAGGGAGGGTTTCATTAATTTTCGAGCATCACTAATGCGCTTTGCCGGAGATTCCTCAAGAATTTTTTCATCGCTGTATTTTTCACAAAATATGCCTGTTTTTCAGGATCTTATCGGATATTTTTAAAGTTTAATGCTACTATTCTTGTTGTGTGGATTGAACATATTGAATTAAATATTTTTCAAGATATACTTTTTCTTGTCGAAAAATGCTGAAAATGAATTGATTTTCCCGAGCAACACACCATTTTCTTGTAAAGATTGAATAAAAACCAATGCCCACGACATTCCGAAAGAAATGCCAGTAGATAACAGAGTTATTAACCCTGCGCTCGCGCAACAGCTATTCCGCAAGAGTGAAATGCTCAAGCGCAAACGTGCCGGCGAGCCAGCAGCGATCGAGTCTTTCCCGCGGGTTATCAAGACCATCACTGGTTTATGGCGTTATTCGGAAGGAAAAAAATACCTCGAAGAATTAATCGTTGTCGAAGGTGGCAAGCGCCGTGCCGGATTTCCGGTCGAAGCCCAGGACGAACTGATGTTCCTCTACCAGTTACTGCTCGACCAACATCGCATCCTCAGCTTGCGCGGCCAGAAGATTACCGCAAACCGCCCCCCCGG
>CAXBMV010000662.1:0-2253 GCA_963976575.1 uncultured Gammaproteobacteria bacterium
AAAAAAGTCTTGCGACATTATAGCCGGATGCTGGATTTTTCGTCTAATTGAACCGACAATAGCCCCCCTTTTTTAATCCCGCGACCTGCGGGCAGATTGCGGCAGGAATATTATGAGCAAGACAGGCGTGAAAAAAGTTGTTTTAGCCTATTCGGGCGGACTAGATACCTCGGTCATATTGAAATGGCTGGAAGACGAATACGATTGCGAAGTGGTCACCTTTACCGCGGATATAGGTCAGGGTGAAGAACTCGAGCCGGCCCGTGCCAAGGCCGAGAAATACGGCGTCAAGGAAATCTACATCGAAGACTTGCAGGAAGAATTCGTGCGTGACTTTGTCTACCCGATGTTTCGCGCCAACACCATATACGAGGGCGAATATCTGCTCGGCACCTCTATCGCACGCCCGTTGATCGCCAAGCGCCTGATCGAGATCGCCGCCGAAACCGGCGCAGACGCGGTTTCGCATGGTGCCACCGGCAAGGGCAACGACCAGGTTCGCTTCGAGCTTGGTGCCTACGCGCTGAACCCGGATATTCGCATCATCGCGCCCTGGCGCGAATGGGATCTGAACTCGCGCGAGAGCCTGCTCGCCTATGCCGACGCCGCCGGCATCGCGATAGAGCAGAAAAAAGGCAACAAGTCGCCTTACTCGATGGACGCCAACCTGCTGCATATTTCCTACGAAGGTAGCAACCTCGAGGACCCCTGGAGCGAGGCCGAGGAAGAAATGTGGCTGCGTTCGGTATCCCCCGAGCAGGCCCCCGATAAAGCCACCTACCTCGAACTGGGCTACGAGCAGGGTGATATCGTGTCTATCGATGGCGAGCGCATGAGCCCGGCACAGGTATTGACCCGCCTGAACCAGGTGGGTGGCGAAAATGGTATTGGGCGCCTCGATATCGTCGAAAACCGTTACGTCGGCATGAAATCTCGCGGCTGCTACGAAACCCCGGGCGGCACCATCATGCTGAAAGCCCACCGCGGCATCGAATCGATTACCCTGGACCGCGAGGTCGCGCATTTGAAAGACGAGCTGATGCCAAAGTACGCCACTATGATTTACAACGGTTACTGGTGGAGCCCAGAGCGACTGATGATGCAGCAAATGATCGATGCTTCGCAGGCCACCGTGAATGGCGAAGTTCGCGTCAAGCTGTTCAAGGGCTCGGTGAGCCTGGTCGGACGCAAGTCGGCGAGCAATAGCCTGTTCGACGAGGCTATAGTCACCTTCGAAGACGATCGTGGTGCCTATAACCAGAAAGATGCCGAGGGCTTTATCAAGCTGAATGCGCTGCGTCTGCGCATCGCCGGAAAACGCTAGCAACCATGCGCATGCGCTCATCCTTTTTGCTGCTCGCCTGCCTGGCCCTGATTACCATGGCGGGCTGCAGTTCGCAGGAAGAACGCAATCGTTTCGAGCAGCAAAAATACTATTTCATCGAATCGATGCAACAGGTAGAGAGCGGTGGGCGCCAGCTGCAGGAGGCAGCGCTCGACCGTGTCGCGCTGGAACAGGCGCTGGATTCGCTGGAGCGAGGTCTGAAGCTTGCCTTCGAGGTAGATCGCGATTTCCTCGACAAGCTCGATCTGCGCCTGGGGAAAAATTACCAGCGCTATTTCATCGAAGGCGTGCAATCCTATCGCATCGGCATTGAAGCTGGCGACCAGGCGCAGCAACAGGAAGGTGTCGAACTGTTGCAGAAATTCTGGCAACAGGAATCTGCCAGCATCCAGGCGGCGCTGCACCCGCAGTAGGCCCGTGACTTCCCCAGTACGCCTGATCGTTTGTATCAATAAACGCCTCGGAACCGGGCAGCGTTCCTGTGTCGACAGCGGCAATCTCGATTATATCGCCAGGATTCGGACGATGATTAACGAGCATGCGCTCGAGGTTCCCATTGTCGAACGCGAGTGCCTGGGTAAATGCGAGCAGGGTCCGGTGATGCGCATTGCCCCGGCAGGACGTTTTTTTACCGAGATCAACGAGTCCTCGCTGGACAGTATTATCGTCGAACTGAAAACCTTCATCGCTAGCCGGAAGGCTTGAGACATGGTTGCTGTGAAAGGCCTGGTCGGCGGCAAAGTGCAGGGGGTTGGTTTCCGTTACTTTGTCAGACAAAAAGCCGAAGCTGCAGCCTTACTCGGCTATGTGCGCAACCTGCAGGACGGCCGCGTCGAGTTTGTATTGCAGGGCGATGCTGCTGATATCGACACTGTGCTGGCGGAAATTCGCGTCGGCCCGCGCTTTGC
>CAXBMV010000663.1:0-2246 GCA_963976575.1 uncultured Gammaproteobacteria bacterium
AAACAGCCCCGAGGACAAGTCATAGCCGGGTTGCCAGAGGAATAGTACCGACCAGATGTTTGCCTGGTAGGCTTCCCAGTTCATCACCACGAAACCCAGCCGTGCAGCGATCAAGCTATACAAGGCGATGGCTTCGACGTCCGATCTTGATCGTCTGCTGAAGGTCTTATATTTGCGCGAAATGAACCCGCATAGCCAGATCGCAAACAAGATCGAAAACATGAGGATGGCTGGTCGAGTCGGAATCAGAAAAGGTCCCAGGCTAATTGCTTCTGTCATTGCTCTTCGGCGCCTCAGTGGATACCCCAGTTAAGAGGCGGAAATAAATTAGCAAACGATTGATATTTTGCGACCCGGGAAGAATCAGGCATAAAATACCCTGCCAAGATACCACCACCGCAAGCCTAAGTATAAATACTCAGAAAAGTGCAAGCTGATACGGCAGTTTTACTGCGAATTATCATTTTATTTCTGTTAAAAGAAAGTCGGCCCCGAGCCTTTGCGGATGGTCACTTTCGGTTCGTTTCAGCAATAGAATTGATGAATGCAGAATTTCGCTTTAACCCGTATGGGGTAAAAGTTTTACTTGAAGACTGATTTCGATGTGTTAGCTGGGCATTTAAGCTATGATTCGGTAGTTGACACAATCTAATAAGAGTTATGAATAATAAATCAGGTAAAAACGACCCGGTAAAAGACTCGGGGGGAATGGAAGCGAACGAAGCTGATAACGTTGAAAAAATTCGCGACATTTTGTTCGGTAATCAAATGCGTGAGGTAAACCAGAAGTTTGCCAACCTCGAGAAGAACCTGGCTGCTGACCTGGCCGCCATTCGGAAGGAAAACTCGACACAGGTAGATTCGCTAAAATCTTACCTGGAAAGTGAAATCGATATACTGGGGTCAAAGTTGGCCGCAGAAGAAAAAACCCGCATCGAGGAAATGGATGAAATCGATGACAAGCTCAAGCAACAGGTTAAGCAGTTGGATAAAAAGATTTCCGATCTGGTCAAGGCGCTGGACAAAAAATCCAGCGAGTTCAACGAAAAAATCCTTAAACAGAGCCAGGATTTCAGCAGCAATATCAACCAGCAAATCAGCGAAGCGCGGGAACGCATGGATAGCCACAGACAGGAGTTGAGCGATGCCAAGCTGGATAAACAAAGCATGGCTGAATTATTGAATGCCATGGCTTTGCAGATTAATCCTGGCGATTCGGATTAATTGCATTCCAGTCTATTTTTCTTTCTCCTATGAACGATAAATCCGACAAGCCTTCACAGGATTATGCGGCGCTTCGGCGGCTGCTCATGGGCCCGGAGATAGAAAAGCTTGAAGCGCTAACCCAGCGTGTCGAGGTTCCGGAAAATTTTTCCGAGAGAGTCGGCGAAGTGCTGCCCCAGGCCATGCTCAAGAGTGCTCGCAACAGCGATAAGCTCTCAGAGGCGATGGTGCCCACGGTCGAAGAGATACTACGACTGTCGATCAAACGCGACATCAACAAGTTTGCCGATGCGCTGTTTCCGGTTATTGGCCCGGCGATACGCAAGTCGATCAGCGAAACTTTCCGCGAAATGATGCAGTCGTTGAATCGAACCCTGGAACAGAGTTTTTCCTGGCAGGGTGTCAAGTGGCGCATGGAATCGGCGCGCAGTGGCATCCCGGTGGCTCAGATCGCATTGCTCAAGGGGCTGGTGTTCCGGGTCGAGCAGGTTTTCCTGATCCACCGCGAGACAGGTCTGTTGCTGCAGCACCTGGGACGGGAAGAAGGGCAGACTGAAAACGCCGATCTTGTTTCCTCTATGCTCAGTGCAATCCGTGATTTTGTCGGTGATTCCTTTTCCGTGGATGGCGCTCAATCGCTGGGCAGTATCGAGATCGGTGAATTATCCCTGTGGATCGAACAGGGCCCCGACGCGGTACTGGCGGTTGCCATTCGTGGCGAAGCGCCCAACAGCCTGCGTACTACGCTGCAAAAGACACTGGAAACCCTGCAATTTGAATATTCCGATGATTTACAGGGGTTCAGTGGAGATACCACGGTTTTCGAGGAGTCGGGTCACATACTCGACGATTGCCTGCAGGCGCAGTACAAGGACGAGTCAAAGGGAGTGCCGCTAAAGACGAAGCTGATATTGATTGCCGCGTTGCTGTTGCTGGTTTTCTGGTTGGGATTCAGCGTCTACCATTCAGGGTCTTCCCCCGATCAGGTGGGTAGACATGACTTTTTGATCCCGGCCGGATAA
>CAXBMV010000664.1:0-2241 GCA_963976575.1 uncultured Gammaproteobacteria bacterium
TGCTGTTCAGTGGTACCAGTTGATCGCGCAATTCGTCGTTGGGCGCGTGCAGCGACACGGCCAGAGCCACGTCGGTCACCTGATCCAACTTCAGCATGGCTGGCACTACACCTGCGGTACTGATGGTGACACGGCGCTTGCGCAGGGAATAGGCATAGTCGTCGCACATCATATCGACTGCGGCTATGACTGCGTCGAAATTGAGCAAAGGCTCGCCCATGCCCATCATGACCACGTTGGTTACACCTTGCTCAAAGCCTTCCGCGACCAGGCTATGGTGTGCCAGGTATAACTGCGCGATGATTTCAGCGGTTGTCAGGTTTCGGTTGAAACCCTGTTTCGCGGTGGAACAGAAACTGCAGTTCAGGGTACAACCCACTTGCGACGATATACACAGGGTCATGCGCGCTTTTTCAGGGATCAAAACACACTCGACCGCGTTCTCGCTGCCATCGACCTCGATCAGCCACTTGCGCGTACCGTCGCTGGAGCGCTGTGCGTCGATGATTTTTGGCAGCTTCAACTGGCAATGCTCCGCCATGAACAGGCGCAACTCCTTCGACATGTCGGTCATTTGCTCGAAGTCGAGCACACCGCGCTGGTGCACCCACTGCATCAATTGCCGGGCACGGAAGGCTTTTTCGCCATGGGCGATAAAAAAGGCCTCGAGACCAGCACGATTCAGATCGAGTAAGTTAATTTTTTCGGTTACAGACATCAGATTTAAACGGAATATTCCGGCTACAGGCCTTTTAGTAATGCTCGGCACCGGATAGAGAATCTACCGGCAGACTTAATCGGCGAATTTTACGCATAAACGGCGCACAGTAGAAGTTAAACTATTACATATTAAACATTTAGGGGCATTTCCTGCTATTTCAAGGCAAAACAGCTTGTGAGCACCGCCCCGCCAGATATAATTCCCGTTTTTCAGCCCCGATGGACGGCCATAGTGCCCATGAATTTCACCGAAACCAGAGGAAACGACGGCCAACACGAAGCGCGCGTCAGTTTTTCAGGCGCTCTGCTGGCACCACTGGCTTCGTTTGGCGGCATCTATAGCCCCGAAAATCTGCCACGTTTGCCCGCCGATTTCTTTGCGCAGCACTTACAGGATGATTACAAACAGTTGGCGTTGGCGCTGCTGGAACTGCTCGAAGTCGACATAGACCGGCCAGTGTTGCAACAGGCGGTAGATCTATATGACCGTTTCGATGATCCCGGCAACCCGGTTCCTCTGGTGAAGCTGGAAGAGAATTTATTTGTCTGCGAACTCTATCACGGGCCGACGCGGGCATTCAAAGACATCGCCCTGCAGCCTTTCGGCGTCTTGCTTTCGGCACTGGCGCAGCAGCAAAAACGTCAATACCTGATTCTCACCGCGACCAGCGGCGATACCGGGCCTGCCGCGCTGGAAACCTTTCGCCAGCGTGACAATATCCGTGTCGCCTGCCTCTACCCGGATGGTGGCACTTCTGACGTACAGCGCTTGCAAATGGTGACCGAAGCGGCTGCCAACCTGAAAGTCATCGGTATCAAGGGTAATTTCGACGACGCCCAGGCAGCGCTTAAATCGCTACTTTCTTCGCAGACTTTCCGGGCAAGACTGGATGCGCTGGATATCTCGCTATCGGCGGCCAACTCGGTCAACTTTGGGCGCATCATCTTCCAGATGGTTTACCATTTTCACGCCTACCTGGCACTGCTGCGCCAGCAGGTAATCAGCCCGGGCGAAGCAGTGGTCCTGCATGTTCCCAGCGGCAATTTCGGCAACGCCTTGAGCGCCTATTATGCGCGGCGCATGGGCCTGCCGGTGGCGAAGATCGTGATTGCCTCGAATGCCAATAACGTACTCACTGAATGGATCAAGAAGGGCCGTTATGACTTGTCCAGCAGGCAGCTGATCGCCACCACTTCACCGGCCATGGATATACTCAAGTCGTCCAATGTCGAGCGCATCCTGTTCGACCTGTTCGGTGCCGCGCGCACGCGTGATTTGATGCAACAACTCGACGAACAGGGCTTTTACCAGCTCGACGAAACCGAACATGCCCGTATCAGTGAAATATTCAGCGCTGAATTTTGCTCGGACGAAGAGGGTAAGGACTATATCAGGCAGGCTTTTGCTCAGGGTTACCTGATGGATCCGCATACCGCTACCTGCTTCAAAAACTGTCACGCCGCCGAATATGCCGACAGCGCCAATATTGTCTATTCAACCGCGGAGTGGACCAAGTTTGC
>CAXBMV010000665.1:0-2233 GCA_963976575.1 uncultured Gammaproteobacteria bacterium
TGGCCTGCTTTTCATCGTGATCCTGTCGCTGTCGGTAAATCAGCTGGAAATCGAAACCGGTCTACTCGACACGGTTATCGCAATTTTGCTCGCCACTATGGGTATTGCGGCTGCCTTGTCGCTGGGACTGGGCACGCGTGGCCTTTCCAGCCATATACTTGCAGGGGTTTACGCCAGAGACCTGTACCAGGTGGGTGACAAGATTACGCTGGACAAGGTGGAAGGCACGCTGCTACGAATCGGCGCGGTGAAAACCGAGATCAAGCTGAAGGACAAGGTTGTCATATCAGTCGCCAACGGCGAGCTGATCAATAACAGCGTCAGCGTCAAAAAGTAATGGTCTACGCCGCCGGCCTGTTCGATTAAGCTGCTCTTCGAACGGGACCGCGGCGTCTTTGCCACTGCATGGATCCCTGATTCATGACAGCATCGAAAAAACCAAAGAAGATCGACGATAGCGATCTGGTCGCCCAGGCGATCCAGGAATTGCCCTATGGAACGCGGGCCTATGAGTCGCTGATGCGGCGCTACTTTCGTTTGATCGGTCAAACCTGCCAACGCATGCTGCGAGATCCGCACGAGGCCGAAGAAGCCCGTCAGGACATCATGCTCAAGGTATTCAATGCCTTGCCCCGATTCGAAGGGCGCGCATCCTTCAAGACCTGGTTGCTGAGAATTTCAACCAACACCTGTATTACGCGTATACAAAAGCGCAAGCTTGAAGCCGCGCGTTATGTCTCCGACAGCGAAATGCCGATACAGGAATTTGCCGGCGACGCGGGTGAAGATCCCTCCACACAACCCGACAATGAATTCGAAGCACTCACCAGCAGCCTGTCCAGTGACGAGTTGCAACTGGTCACGCTTCGCTTTGTCGGTGATCTCGGACTTGGCGAAATCGCCGAGGTAATGGGTATAGGCTTGAGCGCCACGAAGATGCGTTACTATCGGGCGCTGGAAAAACTCAAGGCAGAGCAGCAGCAATAGTCGTTTGCTTCAACCTGGCAGTGGTTTGCTGTCCATAGCTGTGACCGCCTCAGTGCGCTCGCTTCCAAAGTGCAGCATGCGGTAGATCGAAGGTACCAGCAGCAGGGTAACCAGCATCGAGAAACTTAAGCCCCAGACAATCACCACGGCGAGCGGCTGCAGCATTTCCGAACCTTCGCCAAAGCCTACCGCCAGCGGCAACATGCCCATCACCGTGGTCAGCGAAGTCATCAGTATCGGACGCAGGCGTAGCCTGCCACCTTCCACTATGGCTTCCACCAGAGACAAACCGCGTTCGCGTTCCAGCTCGATTTGCTCGACCAGTACGATGGCATTGTTGACCACTATGCCGGCGAGCATGATCAGGCCAAGCCAGATCGGCATCGAGATAGGAATTTTAAGAACATAAATTCCGAGGGCGACTCCGATCGTGGTGAAGGGGACGCTAAGCAATATCACCAGCGGGTTGCGCAATGACTCGTATTGCACCGCCATGACCACGAACACCAGAAACAGGGCAAGGCTGAGCAATAGCATACCGGTGCGACGGCCTTCCTGCAGGGTGGCGATGGCACCGCCATCGTAGAGGCTGTAACCCTGTGGCAGGGGCAGATCGGCGAGTCTTTGCGTGGCGAGGGCCATAGCCTGCTCGGGGCCAAGGTCGCCGCTCAAGGATGCGGTAACCTCGACGATACGACGCTGGTTATCGCGGCGGATGCTGGCCGGAGCCGGGCTGAACTGCACCTCGGCGACACTGCGCAGTCTTACCGGCTGACCCTGATGGAGTCCGACCAGAATATTGCCAAGATCATCCGGAGAACGGAAGCCGGTGCGCGGCAGGCGCAGGCGCACGTCGTATTGACGGTCGCCTTCGATGAAATCGGAAACCACCAGTCCGTCGAGTGCGGCGCGCAGCGATCGACCAATATCTTCGACGCGTATGCCAAGATCGGCGGCGCGTTGTCTGTCGATGTTCACCGCGAGCTCGTTGCGGGTTTCTTCGTAGCTATGGGCCAGGTTGGTCATGCCTTCGCTACCCTGGAGGCGGGAGACGATTTCATCGCCCAACTGGGTCAGAGTTTCGATATCAGCACCCTGTACGCGGATGCTGAGGTCGTCGTCCCCCGAGCTTACCTGGACGCCACGGATACCACGTACGCGCATATGAATCTTGATGCCAGTCATTTGCAGCTTGTCCAGTTCGCGCTTCATTTCCTTAACCCATTGCTGGCTGCTGCGCTGACGC
>CAXBMV010000666.1:0-2230 GCA_963976575.1 uncultured Gammaproteobacteria bacterium
TTGCCGAACATGACAATACGGTGCCATTCGGTACGCTCCTGATTTTCGCCGGTTGCCTTGTCCTTCCAGGTTTCATTGGTGGCGACGCTGATATTAACGACGGCGCTGCCATTGGCTGTGTACTTGACTTCCGGATCCTGTCCCAATGTTCCAACAATAATTGCTTTGTTTACGCCTCTGGCCATGCCTCGCTCCGTTCTAATGAATGTCTGGATTTAAGTGGCCGGTATTTTACTGGTAGACACTTGAATATGCGAGGTTGAATTTCACATTAAGCCGATTTCACCGCACAGCTGATGACCCGGCCGGCGCCGAGGATCCTGAACGCTTGCCCAACATTTGCATTTCGCTGGCAATGATTTCAGTGGTGTAGCGGTTTGTGCCGCTTTGATCCTGCCATTTATTGGTCTTAATGCGCCCTTCAAAATAGACCTGTGCGCCTTTTTTCAGGTACTGCGAGGCGATTTCACCGAGCTTGCCGAAAATGACGATACGATGCCATTCGGTATGTTCCTGCGCTTCCCCGGTTTGCTTGTCGCGCCAGGATTCATTGGTGGCGACGCTGAGATTGACCACCGCGTTACCGTTGCTGGCGTAACGAATTTCGGGATCCTTGCCCAATGTACCAAGAATGACTGCCTTGTTTATTCCTCTGCCCATGTCCTGCTCCTTTAGATTGGGTCCAGGTTCGGGCAGCGATGCTGCCTGGGAAGATCGGCTGATACTGCTACGGGATTGCCAGCCCGGTCATATCGCCACCCGTCCCTGGGTTTGCTTTAAACGAGAATTCAGAATCGGCGTCCCTGCCGAATATTCATCCCTGAAGACTGGTTACTTGACCAGAATATCGGCCTTGTTTTTCATGAAGGTTGATTCTCCGATACCGCGCACCGACACGATCTGCTCAGCACTGCTGAACAAGCCGTTATTCTGGCGGAAATCGACTATGGCCTGGGCCTTGCTCAAACCGATACCGTTCAAGGCTTCGGCAATTTCCGATGCGCTTGCGGTATTGATATTGACCGGGGTGGCGTTGGCGAGTGAAGAGACTGCGAATACAGCGATAGCTGCGAGTGTAGTGATGATTTTCATGGTTACTCCTTGTAAATATTCAATTCCAGTTGAATTTCCTTAACTTCTTCCTTACAGACTGTCGGTCTGTAGGATGGAATATACATCATTAGTTTCTTATTGCAACAGTTTTTTTATTGTACTTAAGAATCTGCATTTACAACATCGTGCATTGACGAAGTGATATCACAAGAGACACTGCGCCTGCACCAAGGCGAACTCAACCTGCGGCCGGCTGCTTTGCTCCCGCGCTCAACAATGCATCGAGACCAGACTGATCGAATCCCCTCTCCACTTTCAGGTATGCCACCTCATCCGCGGCATACACCGAGACTTCGTGCACCCCGTCGATCTCGGCCGCCTGAACGAGGAAAGCCTTTACCTGCTCCGCTTCCAGTCCCTGCAGAGACACCACCCGTGAAGCCAGCGGCGTGGAAGACTGCATGCTCCAGGCCAGCAGCAGCCAGGCGAACAACAGCAGCCCCAACACCATGAAGGTAACGCTGTAGCTAGCCGTGGCCAGTAACCAGCCTCCCAGCACTCCCCCGCTAAAGGCGCCAAAAAACTGGGCGCTGGAAAAAAGCCCCATCGCGGTACCTTTCATGTCTGCCGGCGCAATGCTTGCCACAGTCGAGGGCAGCACAGCCTCGAGAAAATTGAAGGCGGTAAAAAACAATACCAACATGATAAATGCGGCCAGGTAACTGTTACCAAGCGCCAGTCCAAGCTCGGAGACTATCAACAGCGCTATGGCGAACAGAAACAGGGCACGCGAGCGCTTGAATTTTTCGGCGATCACAATCATCGGCACCATCAAAAGAACCGACAGCACAAACACGGGCAGATAGGTTTTCCAGTGGAGCGCCGCTTCTACTCCCAACTCGCCTTTCAGCATCAGTGGGAAGACGACGAAGGTGGCGGACAACACCAGATGCAGCATGAATACCCCGGCATCAAGCTTGAGCAATTCGCGGTTGGCCAGTATCTTGCCGACATCCGGCAAGGCCAGCTGCGCATCACGATGAAAGCTCTGCTGCTGCGGTTGAGGCGTCATCAGCCAGATTACCAGCATACCCAGCAAGGCCAGCGCCGCGGTAATCCAGAACAGCATGGCGAGGCCGAAGTTCGCCGCAATCAGCGGACCCATGACCATGGACAA
>CAXBMV010000667.1:0-2229 GCA_963976575.1 uncultured Gammaproteobacteria bacterium
TGGCGGCCCTGGAACGCGACAACGAGGGGTTTCTGTTATACCCCGATGAATGGACAGAGGACATAGCACTGGCGATCGCCGCTGAATCCCGTCAGGAACTGAACGACGAACACTGGCAGGTGATTCACTTTATTCGCGACTCTTTCGAAACCAACCAGTCGGTGCCCGAAGCACGCAAGCTACTGAAGTTTATGCAAGCCAGCCTCGGAGAGGATCGCGGCACGCGCAAATTTCTTTACCAGCTGTTCCCAACCGGCTACGGCCAGACAGCCTGCAAGATTGCGGGTATGCGTAAACCCCTGAAACTGATGCTCGACATGTAACGTCTTGCTGCCAGGTTTATTCGGCAAAATAACCGGAAATCGAACGAATCAGACCGTCCTCAAGCAGCGGCAGTGCATCTTCAAAGTCGAGATTGGCCTGATTTGCCGTGCTGACTATACGACTGTGATAGGTCTTCCACTCGACCGAATTTCGATTCGATTTTTGCGTTACCGTGGTACTGCTGCCCTGGGTACTGGATTCGTTCTGCTGCTGGGTCATTACTTCATTCTCGCGTGGACGTTCGCGCAGTTGCAGGTCCGTAACCATGGTGTAGAGGGTGTCCTCCACCATCGACTCTGCCAGTACACCCACCAACGCGCCCAGAACTATGCCCTTGCCGGTATCTGAACGGCTGGAAACAACGTTACCTATCGCGGCACCGCTAAAGCCTGCTTCCAGGTAACTGTTGGCAGCTTCCTTGTTTTCCTTGCCGACCTTGAGCACATTCGCCTGCAGCATGAAATAGGCCAACTCCGGATCATCGGTGATCTGGTAGCCATTGCCTTGCAGGCGCTGGATTATACGCGGCTTGATATCCAGGTCTTTGTCCGAGGTATTGCGTACCGAGACGAAAATGATACTCGAGGAAAATTGATTCGCTGGCGCGGGTCTGCACGTCGAGATCGGCTTTTTCGATGCTAGTATTGAGCGCGCTACAGGCCGACAACAGCGAGACCAGAACGAGGGGTATGACAATTTTTGCGATGGCAAGATATGACCTGGATGACATGGTGTTTGATCCTTCAGACAATTTGTCGGGATATTAACAGAATGCAGAAGATTGCAAGGCCGAATTATTTACCCCCCATCTCTGCACCCGTAGATTTACCGCTTATCGTCAAAAATATGCCGCTCAACCGAATTGTCAGCTAACTATTTGATTTATAGTAACTAGTTAACAATAAACGAGTGCGAATTTCCCAACAGCATCACATTTAAGCGGTCTGTTGATGTCTAGAATTCGACCAGGTTTAATCGATCACACACAACCCTGACCGCAGACAGTTTCTCGTCAGACACTTAAAACCCTTTGCCGGAAGCAATGCCTTTACGGGCTCTGAATCGGCGAATTAAAGGAAAACGAATGCGCAAGCAGATTGCCCTTCTCCTCATTCTTGTCTCCTGGCTGGCCAGTCCGGCCATCCGGGCCGCCGAACTTGAGCAGGCAGCCGAGTTGATTTCCGAGGGTGATTTTGCCAGTGCTTACAAATTGCTGGAGCCGTTGGAGCTGCAAATGTCGGGTAACGAAGATTTCGACCTGTTGTTTGGCTTTAGTGCGCTTGAAACCGGCCACGCCAGTATCGCAACGCTGTCATTCGAACGCGTTCTCGCGGTGAATCCGGAAAACAGTACCGCACGCTTTCATCTGGCCAGGGCATATTTTCTGCTCAGCGATTTCAGTGGTGCCAGGGTTGAATTCGAGCTTTTGCTTTCGCTCAATCCCACCGCCCAGATTCGCCAATCGACCGTGCAATTTCTCGATGCGATCGCGCAAAGAAAAGCGCGCAGGAAAACCATTTACAGCGGGCATATCGCAGTTGGCCTTGGCAGCGATTCCAACGTAACCGGCGGAACTTCCACCAGCTCGGGCTATTTCACCGATTTGAATCTGGGCTATGAGCCCGCCGCCGACGAGGTCGAGGATGCAGACAGTTACCAAAGTTTGAGTGCCGGCATCAGCCTGCTGCATAAACCGAGCACTGACAACAGCATTTATGCCACCACCGAACTGGACCACAGGGCCAATCAGCAGCGCGACGATCTCGACTATACGCTGGCTTCGCTAAAAACAGGTTATCAACATGCCTACGACAGCCAATCGCTGCGTTTTGGTCTGGTCGCTGGTGTCATGCATCTGGATAACAAGGCCTATCAGGATAGCCGCTCGCTGGAACTGGAATGGCG
>CAXBMV010000668.1:0-2219 GCA_963976575.1 uncultured Gammaproteobacteria bacterium
ATATTTTTTCGCCGCCTGCGCATCGTCCAGCTGCAGCGCCGACAGGGAAATACTTGTGCCTTCGAGTCGCACTGCAATCTGTGTTTTTTGCAGCAGGTTGTGTTGCACGAAAGACGGCGTCGCCCTGCCGCTGCGATAGTCGAGTGTCTTGTAGGCGAGCAGCAACCCATCCCCATCGCGATAAAAAACTTCACGGTCCAGGTCGTTATCGCTACGGCAATGTCGTTCGCGGTAGAGTAATTCCCCGGTCTTCAAATCGAAGGCTTCGCCGACCGAAAATTCACGCGTCTGTTCGGCCGCGACCAGGCCGGGTAACAGTAGTATCAGGATCGCTATCAGCGGATATTTCATTTATAACGCCTCGCCAGCATCATCGCCGCAGGAAACAGCAGGGCCCAGCCGATCGCCATCAACGCCATCGCGTTCATCAGTGGTAACTGAAAATACGCCTGCTCTAACTGGCTACCGGCCCAGTAGCTGGCAGGACCGAAGACTGCTGCGAACAGCATTGCCAACCAGAGGTAACGACTGATCCAGAATAGCCCATGCAAAAAAGTAGTTGCGAATAATGCCCACAGGCAGATCAACCACAGGGGCAGGCCGAGAATATCCGCGTCGACATAGGCAATCACACCGACCTGCACCATCAACAGATCCCAAAGGCTGCCGACCAGCAGGATGATGAAGATCAATTGCCACTCGGTTCGTTTTTCCACCAGGTAAAAATGATGGAGTAACAGAGCCAGAACCGTATAGGCAAGCGCATAGAGATTGCCGCCAAGCACACAAACAAACCAGCCCAGCTGGAATATGCCCAGATTGATTAAGGTTTTTTTCACCTTGTTCAGCGCGCGGAGCTAATCGCCGCCTGCGAACCGCGCCAGCCCGGTTTGGCCAGCAGGTATTGAGCGGTTCCTATGACTCGCTCCTCGAAAGCACCCTGGCAATAGCACAGGTAGTAGTGCCACATGCGGATAAATATGTCGTCAAAGCCGAGCGCGCGCACCGCATCGACGCGGCCGAGAAAACGCTGGCACCATATTTCCAGAGTACGGGCATAATCCTCGCCGATTTCCTGCATACCCACCATTTGCATATCGGTGAACTTCTTCACCGATGTCATGATGACTTCGTGACCCGGCAGCGAACCACCTGGAAAAATATAACGCTGGATGAAATCAACCGATTTGCGGGCATAGTGATAACGCTGGTCGGGGATCGTGATTGCCTGCAACAACATGACGCCATCGTCTTTCAACAAGGACGAGCAAATGCTGAAATACTGCTGATAAAACTCGTGGCCGACTGCTTCGATCATTTCCACCGATACCAGCTTGTCGTAACTGCCCTGCAGGTTGCGATAGTCTTCGCAGAGCACGGTAATACGTTGTTCGAGACCTTCTGCCTGAACTCGTGCGCAGGCGGCCTCGTATTGTTCGCGCGAAATCGTCGTGGTGGTAACCCGGCAGCCGTACTTCTGCGCGGCGTGCAATGCCAGCCCGCCCCAGCCGGTGCCTATCTCGAGCAGGTGATCGTCGGGTTGCAGATCCAGCTTGCGGCAAATGACATCGAGCTTGTGTAGCGCAGCCTCGTCCAGCCCGGCTTGCGCGTGCGGAAAAATAGCCGCCGAGTACATCATTTCCGGATCAAGAAACAGCGCAAAAAACTCATTACTCAGATCGTAATGCGCGGCGATATTCTCCCGTGACCTGATTTGCGTGTTGCGATTAAACCAGTGATACAGTTTGTCGGAAACGCGTTGCACGAGAAAGCTGGAACCATCCATCTGGTTGAGGAAGTCGATGTTAATCGCCATCAATCTGACCAGGTCTACCAGGTTGGGCGTGGTCCACTTACCGAGCATATAGGCTTCGGCACCACCCATAGACCCACCGAAGGCGATGTCTCGAAACGCGCTTCTATCGTTGATAACAATCGTCGCGCTGACCTCGGCTGAATCCTTTGATACGCCGAAATCATATACCTCGTCTGCCTGCTCTATGCGCAGATGACCATGCGGTATTTTCTGTAATCGCTTTATCAACTGGCTGCGCGCAAATCGGTCAACAATATTTTCGCGCGGGCTTGCTGCAATTTCACTCTGATTTAATGTATTCATGCTTTGCTTTTTATGTTTTCACGGTTCGCTTGAATTTCTTCCTCTATCCGACCCTGCTCTGGATGGTCGTAAAAAGGGACTTTCTTGAGCCAGAGCTTCA
>CAXBMV010000669.1:0-2217 GCA_963976575.1 uncultured Gammaproteobacteria bacterium
ATCACGATCTGCGGGTCATCACGCGCGGCGGCGCTGAATTCGGCGATGCGGTGACCATCAAAGACGGCGAAGTACCCGTATTCTGGGCCTGCGGCGTTACTCCCCAGGTGGCCGTCGAACAGGCCAAACCCCCTTTTTGCATCACCCACTCGCCCGGTTGCATGTTGGTCACCGATCTGCCCAATAGTCATCTGGCGGTTATGTAAGGTATCAATACCATGTTAATGCTCAATTGTGATCTCGGTGAAAGTTACGGCTCGTGGAAAATGGGCCGCGATAGCGATGTGATGCCGCATATCGATCAGGCCAATGTTGCCTGTGGTTTCCACGGCGGCGATCCACTGGTAATGCAGCAAACTCTGGCGCTTGCGAAACAGCATAATGTGATGGTCGGGGCACACCCGGCCTACCCCGATCTGGTGGGATTCGGGCGGCGTTCGATGCTGTGTTCGGCTGAGGAGATTACTGCGCTGGTGCTCTACCAGCTCTCGGCGATAGATGGCATGGCAAAAAGCCAGGGACTGGAACTGGCCTATGTGAAACCGCATGGTGCACTGTACAACGACATGATGGCGAAAAAAGAAGTCCGTGCCGCGATCATGGCTGCTATCGCAGGCTACTATCGTCCTATCCGCTTGATGTTGCAGGCTACCCCGGAAGCCGATCAACACCGCCTCGAGGCAAATGCACTGGGGCTGGAACTCTGGTTTGAAGCCTTTGCCGACCGCTGCTACGACGACGACGGCAAGTTGCTGGCACGTTCCAAAGCGGGCGCGGTGCACAGTCGCGAGAAGATGCTCGCCCAGGTCGAACAGATTTGCCACGAGGGCACAGTAACCTCGGTCAGCGGCCACCGCCTCGCGTTGAAACCCGACACGCTGTGCGTGCACGGCGACAACGAGGAAGGCATATCCGCGATTATTGAAATCCGCAACATCATCCACCAATGAGGATAGAAATCGCCGGGCAAAACGCGTTCATCGTTTACTTTGCCGATCAAACCAGTGCCGAGGTCAGCGCGCAAATCCAGTCTGCGGTTACGCGTATCCAGTCCAGCCTCGGCGACAAGCTTGTCGACCTGGTGCCTTCCTACGCCTCGCTGCTGGTTATTTTCGACCTCGACCGGGTCGACCATTACGCGGTGAAACAGGCATTGCGTAGCGCCTTGAGCGATTTGAAGACGGTCGACTCTCAGGCCGGCAATATTGTCACGCTGCCGGTTTACTACAGCCTCGAGTCGGGCCCTGACCTGCCGCTTATCGCCGAGCGTGCCGGTCTCAGCAACGAAGAAGTTATCGCCATCCATCAACAGCTCGAATACCGTGTCTACGCGATTGGTTTCGCGCCAGGCTTTGCCTATCTCGGCGAAGTCGACGAGCGCATCGCCGCACCGCGTCTGGCCACACCACGACAAAAGGTGCCGCGCGGCGCGGTCGCCATAGCCGATCGTCAGACAGCGGTTTATCCGGCGGTCTCACCCGGCGGCTGGAACCTGATCGGTCTTTGTCCAACGCGCATGTTCGATCCCGACAAGCAACCGAGCATGCCGGTCGCGGTCGGCGACCGTGTCCGCTTCGAGGCCATTGAACGCGAGCGCTTCATCGAACTCGGCGGTGAACTATGAACGCATTCAAGGTTAACCACCCTGGCCTGCTTAGCCTGATCCAGGACCGCGGTCGCTACGGTGCGCATAACCTCGGGCTAACCACCGGTGGTCCGCTGGACTTCCTCGCCTTCGACTGGGCCAATCGCCTGCTCGACAACCAGGCCAATGCCAGTTGTATCGAAATCAGTTTTGGCGGGCTCAAGCTGGAATGCGATGCCGATACCAGCCTGGTCATTACCGGCGCCGAGCTACCCTGCAAGATCAACGGCGTGGCGATAGAGCAATGGAAAACGCATGCCGTTAGTCGTGGCGACCAGATCGAACTTGGCTTTTGCAGCGCCGGCGTACGCGCTTACCTGGCGGTTAGCGGTGGCTTCGACATAGCCCCCAGCTTCGGCAGCAGCGCCACGGTGATGCGCGAAAAGATAGGCGGACTGAATGGCGACAAGCTGCAGGCAGGCGATGTATTGCCCTGTAACGAATCCAGACGAGCCAGCGCCTGTCGTCTGGCCGAAGACGACAGACCCCTGTACGGCGATTCGGCAAGCCTGCGTGTTGTACTGGGTTACCAGCAGGCTGCCTTCGACCACGCCCAGCCATGGCGCTTCTTC
>CAXBMV010000670.1:0-2207 GCA_963976575.1 uncultured Gammaproteobacteria bacterium
AAGGGTGAGACCGTGGTTGATCGTATTTACCATATCGATCGTGGTTACGACCATATCGAAGAAAAGCTGGCTCGCCTGGGTGCGCAAATACAACGCGTTCCCAATTAAAGCTCGTGCCTGCAGAATTAACCATTGCCCTGGCCAAGGGCAGAATCCTCGATGAAACCCTGCCTTTGCTGGCGCGGGCCGGTATCGAGGCGGCGGATGATTTAAACAGCAGCCGTAAACTGGTGTTTTCCACCAACCACGCGCATATCAAGCTGGTATTGATCCGCTCCGCGGACGTGCCCACCTATGTTCAATACGGTGCAGCCGATCTAGGCATAGCCGGTAAAGATGTGCTGCTCGAGCACGGCGGTGAAGGTCTGTACGAACGTCTGGATTTGAAAATTGCCCCCTGTCGCTTGATGACGGCCGGTTTCGTTGATCGAGTCCTGCCACGGGTAGGACTGAAGGTGGCCACCAAGTACCCCAGGATTACGCGTGAATTTTTCCTCAAGCAAGGGCAGCAGGTGGAGTTGATCAAGCTTTACGGTTCGATGGAGCTGGCGCCGGTGGTTGGCCTCGCCGATATGATCGTCGACCTGGTCGATAGCGGCAATACGTTGAAGGCAAATGGCCTGCAACCGCTGGATCACATCATGGACATCAGTTCGCGACTGATCGTCAATCGTGCCTCGCTGAAAATGAAGAATCAGGCGATCAAGGCGCTGGTGGATAAAATCGAAAAGGCGATCGACTGAGCATGACCACGAAGATTAAAAGACTGAACAGCGCCGATGCCGATTTTTACGCAAGCCTGAAATCTTTGCTCGACTGGGAAAGCGAGGTCGATGTCGAAGTAAACCAGCGTGTTAGTGACATTTTGCAATCTGTTCGTCGTGACGGCGACAAGGCATTGCTTGAATTGACGCAGCGTTACGACGGTCTCGAACTGGCCTCTGCGGCCGAGCTAGAGGTGCCCGCTACAAGATTACGCCAGGCCTACGATGCCGTCAGCCCGGCCCAGCGCGACGCACTGGAGCAGGCAGCGGCGCGCATACGCAGCTACGCAGAACGCCAGAAGCTGGAGTCATGGGAATACACCGAAGCCGATGGCACATTGCTCGGACAACAGGTTAACGCGCTCGACAGGGTCGGGCTTTACGTGCCGGGCGGCAAGGCGGCTTACCCCTCCTCGGTGTTGATGAATGCAATACCCGCGGTGGTCGCCGGCGTCGGCGAATTGATCATGGTTGTGCCGACACCTTCGGGACAGGTGAACGAAATGGTGTTCGCTGCGGCCTGGATCGTAGGGGTCAACCGCGTATTCACCATAGGCGGCGCCCAGGCAGTGGCGGCACTGGCTTATGGTAGCGAAACCATTCCGGCGGTGGACAAGATTGTCGGCCCCGGGAATATTTACGTGGCTACCGCCAAACGCATGGTATTCGGCACAGTCGGTATCGATATGATCGCCGGCCCTTCGGAAATACTGGTGGTATGCGATGGCAATACCGACCCCGACTGGATTGCGATGGATCTGTTTTCCCAGGCCGAGCACGACGAGGATGCACAGTCCATATTGTTGTGTCCCGATGCCGACTTTCTTGAGCGGGTGCAGGCGAGCATAGATCGACTGATCGAGGAAATGCCACGCAAGGCGATCATCGAGCAATCGATGTCAGCGCGCGGCGCGCTCATCCTGGTCCGGGATCTCGACGAAGCCGTCGAAGTGGCCAATTTTATTGCACCCGAACACCTCGAGTTGTCGGTAGAAAATGCGCGTGAACTGGCCGCGTCGGTGCGTCACGCCGGTGCCATCTTCATGGGTCGTTATACCGCCGAGGCGCTGGGTGACTACTGCGCTGGCCCGAACCACGTATTGCCCACGTCGCGCAGCGCGCGTTTTTCTTCTCCGCTAGGGGTATACGACTTCCAGAAACGGACCAGCCTGATTGACTGTTCGGCGCTGGGCAAGCTTGCATCTGAATTGGCTCGCGGTGAGGGTTTGGTAGCACACGCGCGTTCCGCCGAGTACCGCATCAAGTAACATTGCCAGAGCAGCCGTTTATTGTGGCCGTTCGGTTACCATCATAGATCGATTTATCCGTGTTTGTCCGCGCAGGAAGGTGACTTCTATGCGTTCTCCGGGTTTGTGCAAAGTGATTTGATCGAGCAGATCGCGAATGCCTGTAACCGCCTTGTCGTTTACCGCGACGACGATA
>CAXBMV010000671.1:0-2204 GCA_963976575.1 uncultured Gammaproteobacteria bacterium
GGCCTCGCTCATGTCGACCTGGTACTTGTTGACAAACCAGTTGATCATCGGGGTAACCTGCGGACCATGCAGGCGCGTAATGAAATACACCACCCTGGAAATTGCATGGTGCGGTATGACATAAAACAATATTTTGAAAAATTTCTGTTTCTTGCTGAGTTCTATCACGATTATTTACGCAGCTCCATGTTGATGCATTTTTTCCCGGCATGTTCGAATTCGAGACAAAGTTCGACCTGATCTCCAACCCTGATATCCAGTAACGGCTGAATCAGCATCAGATGTATGCCACCCGGTTGCAGTCGCAGGTTGTTTCCCGCTGGAATGGATAAAGCGGGCAGCATTTCCATTTTACTGACGCCATCCTGTTCGAAGCTCCGATGAATTTCAACCTTTTCAAAGACGGGACTGTGCAGGGAAATCAGGCGCTCTGCTTGCCCGGACTGGTTGCTGATGTTCAGGTAACCCGCGCGCATCGGGATTGTCGGTGGCAGGTTCCTGATCCAGGCGCCGTCTAACACTATTTCTGCTATCGCGCTGGCAGGCAGGATGCACAATATGATGAAGAACAAGCTTCTAGCGCGAGCTGGCATGGCCTAGTTACGTTCCATGATAAGTGTCATATCTCGCGCCATCGCAATGGCCTCATGCGGTGCGCTAAACAGCCCGGCAAATTCTGCAGCCGGATTGATTAACACTATGGCGCTGCTGTGATCGACACCATAGCTGAGATCATCTTCTGCGCTCTTGTGGGTTTGATGGGAAATGCCGAGGCTGCCGGTCAATACATTCAATTGCTCGGGCGCAGCAGTGGCGCCGATGAAGGCCGGATTGAAATAAGCCATGTAGCTGGCGAGCTGTTCGGGTTGGTCGCGCTGCGGGTCTACCGAGATAAAATACACTTGCAGGCGATCACGCAGCTGCGGCTTTTCGATTGCGGCGGTCATCTCGGACAGGGTTTGCATGGTCAGCGGACAGATATCGGGGCAACTGGTATAACCGAAAAAAAGCAGGCTCCATTTTCCCAGCAGGCGATTATTGTCGAGTATTTGTTGATTGTGGTCGAGCAGAGCAAAGGCTGGCAGGGCACGCGCTTGCTCGCCGAACCAGAGTCCAGTCTCGAGTTTGATCGGCTTGCTATTGCTAAGATACAAGGAGCTGAGGACACCAGCTACCAGCGCCAGCAATGCGACTATGACGATACTCGATTTATTCATGGCTCTAATGGTGTAAAATCCGCGGATTATATTTCAACTGGCTGTAAACACAACGTGTCAATCCCCGAGTCCCTCAGTGCGCTTACCACGATCCGCGATTTTATTCGTTGGGGCAGCAGTGAATTTCGACGCCATAATCTCAGTTTTGGCCATGGTTTCGGCAGTGCGCTCGATGAAGCCAGATATTTAACCCTGCATGCCCTCGACCTGCCTTACGACTGGCCGGAAAGCTATTTCGCTGCAGTGCTCACCGAAGCGGAGCGCCAGCAAGTTATAGAAATCCTGCAGCTACGCTTCAACTCCCGTCAACCCGCTGCCTATATCACCCATGAATCCTGGTTTTGCGGGCTTGACTTTTACGTCGATGAACGCGTTCTGGTGCCGCGTTCACCGATAGCAGAATTGATTGCTAACCAGTTTGAACCCTGGGTCGATAGCGGTCAGGTTCACCGTATACTCGATCTGTGTACCGGCAGCGGTTGTATCGCTATCGCAGCGCAATACGCGATGCATGATGCCATAGTCTGCGCCTCGGACCTGTCACGCGATGCGCTCGAGGTGGCTGCGATCAATTGTAAAAAGCACGAAGTCAGCGACCATATCACGCTTTACCAATCCGATTTGTTTGACGCTATCCCGAAGCAGAAATTCGATGTTATCGTCAGCAACCCGCCTTATATAGCGGCAGACGATCCACATCTGAGCCAAGGTGATGTTCGATTTGAACCAGCAAGAGCTTTGGTTGCCGGTAGTGACGGCTTAGCGGATTTACGAATAATTATTAGTGAAGCGCCCGCTTATCTGCAAGCCGGCGGCGCGTTGATGGTTGAGCACGGCTATGATCAAAAGCAAGCAGTCAGTCAGCTATTTAAAAAAAGTCAGTTTGTTGATGTCAGTTGCTATCAAGATTTAGCCGGACAAGATCGCATAACCATTGGTGTAAAACCCTGAGGTATTGACTATGGAATTATCTGATCAAGAGTTGCT
>CAXBMV010000672.1:0-2198 GCA_963976575.1 uncultured Gammaproteobacteria bacterium
TCGAGCCAGCCGCTACTGGTGGCTGTGGTGATCCAGTTGCTGAAAAAGTTCAGCGCATCGTGGTCGCCTTTACGCAACGCAAATGCTTCATCACCTCTGGTCAGGTTCTCGTTGCCAAACGGCAGGAACACTTTGCCGGGATAGGCATCAGACCAGAAGCGTGGCTTGGGCGCGCTGGAAATCATCGCATGCGCATTGCCGTTGACCACTTCCTGGAAGGCCTGTGCATCATCATCGAACTGACGCAGGGTCGCTTTGGGGAACAATTTCTCTGCTGATTTACAGGTGGTGGCACCACGACGACAGGCAATGGTTACACCGGAAGCATTGAAGTCTTCCCGCTTGCTGAACGAGCCAGCCAGTTCCACGTTGGCTGCCATTTGCTGTCCTGAGTGGGCGTAGGGCACGGTGAAGTTAACCGTCAGATTACGCTGCGGGGTAATCGACATGCCGCCGATGATCAGGTCGAATTTCTTCGCCAGCAATGCGGGGATGATTCCGCTCCAGGCGGTGGGTACGAATTCGATCTTCACGCCCATGTCTTCGGCAACCTTGGTGGCAACATCGATTTCAAAACCCATCAAATTGCCGTTGGTGTCGCGCATAGCCCAGGGCACAAAAGTCGACATGCCCACTTTCAACACGCCTGCTTTCTGGATATCGGTGAGTAGATCCGCAGAGGCGCCGCCGGAAACAGCCAAAGCTGCGGACAGCATAAAATACTTCAGAAACTTTCTTATCATGAGTTAATCCTCCTTAGGATCTGTTTTTGGGTTAACGATTTTCATCGCTTATTGATGCTCATCTTCTTTTCCAGTTGTCCGACGCCGATGGATAGCGTCACTGTCAGGACCAGATAGATGCCTGCAAGAATGAACCAGATCTCGAACGCCATAAAAGTATCCGAAATCAGGTTCAAACCGGTGGTCGTCAATTCCGAAACCGCGATAACGCTGACGATAGCCGAGTGCTTGATCAACGAAATCAACAACCCGGTTAGCGGCGGCAGAATCAACGGCATGGCCTGTGGAACGACGATATAAAAGTATTTGTTAAATGTGGTCAGGCCAATCGCGTCGCTGGCTTCGAACTGGCCGCGGTCGACGCCCTGGATACCACCGCGAATAATCTCGGCGGCGAAGGAGCCTTCGAAAAAGGCCAGGCAGAGCACACCGGCCCAGAATCGGTCGATGCCGAGTATCGGCGCCAGCACGAAATAAAACAGGAACAGTTGCACGATCAGCGGGGTGTTGCGGATGGCTTCGAGGTAGCCGGTGGCGATCATGCTGCCGGCGCGTGAATCGGATAACCGCGCCAGGGCGGTAAGCAGGCCGATACTGACCGCCAGCACGCCGCTCATGAATGCCAGCTTCAGGGTTACGATCAAGCCGTGGTAGAGCGGGCCCCAGATGAATTCGCCGTCGACGATGCGGTAAAAGAATGGCCCGACGCGGTACCATTGCCAGTTGTATTCCATCGCCATCGCACCGCGCCAGATCAGCCAGCCGATGAGGCCGAAAGTGAGCAGCGCCCAGCCAATCTGGCCCAGGCTGCGCATCTTCGCGGCGAGCTGGAATCCCGCGGCTGGTCGCCTGCGATGTCCTCCGGTTTGCGGCAGGAGTTCGCTAGCAGAATTGGCGCTGTCGTTTGACACAATTCTCCCTGGTCATAATGGATTCACGAGGTTGGCGAAGTTGTTATTATGGTCGCTTCAAATTTAGACTCAAGCTTGGTCAAGATGTATAGCTTTGTCAATAATAATATGAGTACGGCATTAATAAATATTATATATTAATCATCGAATTTAAGGCATGATTATATGCCAGACAGTCTGGCTATTGCATTAACCCGGGTAGCAGGTTGTTGCCTTCGACATAGATACTAAGAGGTCGAATATGTCGTCATATGACGTGAACTACATCAACCCAGACGCGGAGTATCTGGAAAATGCCTGGTATGTCGCCGCGCAGAGCGGGCGTATCGATGAGCGCCTGCTGCCGCTGACACTGCTTGGTGACAATCTACTCTTCTATCGAAACAGTGAGAATAAGGTAGTTGCACTGGAAGATGCCTGCCCGCACCGCAAAATGCCCTTGTCCATGGGCAAGCGCGTCGGCGATGCGGTGCAATGCGGATATCACGGGCTCACTTTCGATGCCGCCGGGCGCTGCATTCATGCACCAACACAGGACAAGATT
>CAXBMV010000673.1:0-2187 GCA_963976575.1 uncultured Gammaproteobacteria bacterium
ACACGCCGACATTCGCGAATTACTTTGGTTGCACCTCGATGGCGACAACGAATGGCGGGTGGGAATCAACACCATGTTCTGGGGGGTTACCGAGTCTCAGCATCTTGTCGATGTGATCAACCAGCTGGACCAGGTCGAAGGCATAGATGGCGAAGACAAGCTTGGCCAGCCGATGATTCATCTGAAGCGCTACCAGGACTGGGGCGTACTCGATTTCCTGGTGCTGCCCGGATTCCGCGAGCGCAGTTTTCGCAGTGCAGCAGGCAGGTTGCGTGCGCCGTTGATCGTCGATGAGAACCAGGTTAGCTATGAATCGGCGGATGGGCAGCAACACGTCGACTTTGCGCTGCGTTTCTCACAAACCTATGACAATCTTGAGCTCGGCCTGTCACTATTCGATGGCACGCGCCGGGAGCCGCTGTTGCGACCGGGGTTCGACGCAAACTCTGCTGCGGTGCTGATACCCTATTACGAACAAATGACCCAGCTGGGAGTGGATGCATTGCTGATCGACGCCGACTGGATCTGGAAACTCGAACTGGTGCATCGCGAAGCCAATTCCAGCGACATGAATGCCTATACCTTTGGCTTCGAATATACTTTTTACGGTCTGTTCGCAAGCGCCACCGATTTCGGCGCTATTGCGGAATACTCTTACGATGATCGACCCGAAGGTTTGCGTGGCGCCTTCGACCGGGATTTATTCCTCGGTGGACGTTTCGCCCTTAACGATGCCCAGTCCAGCGAATTGCTGGTAGGTGTGCTGCTTGATACCGATAAGCAAAGTCGCAGTTACAGGGTAGAAGCGAGCAGGCGGCTGGGAGATAGCTATAAAGTGAGTCTGGAACTGCAAGTGTTTTCCAATATCGATGCACGAGATCCGCTTGCTGCGCTGCAGCGGGATGATTTCGTCCTGCTCGAGCTGGCTTACTTCTTTTAAGGCGTCGGTGCGGGAGAGTAAAACAACATCACCAACGCGCCATCTTTGCTGCCGGCGCTGTGCATCGCACCCGCGGCCCTGACCACGTAATCGCCGCTTTTATAGGTATTGTCCTGGTCGTAAAAGCTGCCTTCGAGAACGTAGATTTGTTCGATTTCTTCGTGGGCGTGCAGCGCCGAGAAGGCGCCTGGCTCGACTTTCATTAACCAGCAGCGCAGCCCCATCGGGCCATCTTCCATCAAGGGTTTGATGGCAAAACCCTCGGCGTCGCAATCACCCCATTCCATCTCGGCTGACTTCAGCAGCAGGGATCCAGTCGGCGGCAGACCGACAATGCCGTTGTTGTGCTGACGCTTGAATATTTCGTTCATTTGCTGCGCGCCTCTCTGGTTAGCAGCCGCGGGCTACTATTTCATCAACAGGAGATCTCGCACCTGCTGATATTTTTCACGGGTCTTGTCGATGATTTCCTGTGGAAGCTGTGGTGCCGGGGGTTTCTTGTCCCAGTCCAGCGTTTCCAGGTAGTCGCGGATAAACTGCTTGTCGAAACTGACCGGACTGGTGCCGATGGCATATTCCTCAACCGGCCAGTATCGCGATGAATCCGGGGTCAGGATTTCGTCGATTAAAACCACTTCGTCGTTCTCGTCGACGCCGAATTCAAATTTGGTGTCGGCGATAATTATTCCGTGCTCATAAGCGTATCCCGCGGCCATGCGATAGAGCCGCAGGCTGATCTGGCGAATCTGGTTAGCCTTTTCTTCGCCCAGCTTGTCGATCACCTCTTCGAAGCTGATGTTGACGTCGTGATCGCCAACCGCCGCCTTGCTCGACGGGGTGAAGACAGGTTCGGATAATTGCTCGCCCTGCTGCAGACCGGGCTCGAGTTCTACTCCGCTGACAGCACCGCTGGCCTGGTAATCTTTCCAGCCCGAGCCGATCAGGTAGCCGCGTACTATGGCTTCTACCGGCAGGGGTTTCAGCCGCTTCACAATGATCGAGCGCGGTTGCAGCATCAGGTAGTCGCTTTCGGAAACATAGTCGCGCAAATTAAGGTCTGTGAGATGGTTGCTGACCAGTCCAGTGGTTTTTTCAAACCAGAAATTTGAAATCTGGGTGAGCAGCTCCCCTTTTTGTGGAATCGGTTGATCGAATACCACGTCGAAGGCGGATAGCCGATCGGTAGTCACGATAAGCAAATGGTTTTCGC
Organism: uncultured Gammaproteobacteria bacterium; assembly: GCA_963976575.1. Taxonomy (GTDB): domain Bacteria; phylum Pseudomonadota; class Gammaproteobacteria. The sequence continues at coordinate 2,151 of CAXBMV010000673.1, forward strand.
CAATCGCGTAAATATCGCGCACCTTGCCGCGCGCGAC
>CAXBMV010000674.1:0-2186 GCA_963976575.1 uncultured Gammaproteobacteria bacterium
GTATGCCCTGGGCACCGGAGATATTAACGTCTTCCAGCAAGGGCGATGAAATCGCCGCTGTCGCCGCTTCTCTGGCCCGGTTCTCACCGGTAGCCGTGCCGGTTCCCATCATCGCCATGCCCATTTCTGACATGACCGTACGTACGTCAGCGAAATCGACGTTGATCAGGCCCGGGCAGGTAATCAGCTCGGCGATACCCTGAACCGCGCCGCGTAATACATCATTGGCCTTTTCGAAAACTTCCAGCAGGGACGTATCCTTACCCAGAACAGGCATGAGCTTGTCGTTGGGAATAGTGATCAGCGAGTCGACAACATTGGCCATTTCCTTGATACCAAGTTCCGCCTGCATCATGCGCTTGCTGCGTTCGAAACCGAATGGCTTGGTCACAACCGCCACGGTAAGTATGCCCATTTCCTTGGCGATCTGTGCGATGACCGGAGCCGCACCGGTGCCGGTACCACCACCCATGCCGGCGGTTATAAACAGCATGTTGGAGCCTTCTATGGCTTCCTGAATGCGTTCGCGATCTTCCAGTGCCGCCTGCCTGCCGATGCCGGGATCTGCACCCGCGCCGAGGCCCTTGGTAATGCTTGCACCTATCTGCATGGTGCTACGCAGGTCCATCTTCTTCAGCGCCTGCACATCGGTATTGACGACGATATATTCTACGCCTTCTATACCCGCTGAAATCATGTGTTGTACGGCGTTACCGCCACCACCGCCGACGCCAATCACCTTGATGACCGGATCTTTGGAATGTGAATCCATCAGTTCAAACATTTGAGTATCTCCTCTTGCATTCATTAAAAATTACCCTGAAACCAGCTTTTCATCTTCGCCAGAAGACCGGCTTCGGATTTGTCATCCAGCTTGTAACTGGATAAGCCGGATTGTTGTCTGTGTCCAAACAGCAGCAATCCAACACCTGTGGCATGTATCGGGTTGCGTACTACATCAACCAGACCCGAAACATGCTGCGGGTAGCCCAGTCGAACCGGCATGTGGAATATTTCTTCCGCCAGCTCGATGACACCCTCCATTTTCGAACTGCCACCGGTAAGCACAACACCGGCGGCACAGATCTCTTCAAAACCGCTACGCCTTAACTCGGCCTGCACCAGGCTGAGCAATTCCTCGTAGCGAGGCTCGACCACCTCTGCCAGGGTTTGCCTGGCCAGTCGCCGCGGTTCGCGGTCACCGACACTGGGCACTTCGATGGTTTCACCTTCGGTAGCAAGCTGGCGCAAAGCGCAGGCATACTTGATTTTCAAATCGTTGGCATACTGGGTAGGCGTGCGCAGGGCCACCGCGATATCGTTGGTAACCTGGTCTCCGGCAATCGGGATAACCGCGGTATGGCGGATCGCCCCGTCGGAAAAAATCGCGATATCGGTAGTGCCTCCGCCGATATCCACCAGACAGACGCCCAGCTCCTTTTCATCGTCGGTCAGTACCGCACAGCTGGATGCCAGCTGTTCAAGAATAATGTCGTCGACTTCCAGGCCGCAGCGGCGCACGCATTTGATAATATTCTGCGCTGCACTCAGCGCACCGGTCACCAGGTGCACCTTGGCTTCGAGTCGTACCCCTGACATGCTGATCGGATCGCGTATGCCTTCGGAGTTATCGATTATGAATTCCTGCGGCAGTACGTGCAGGATGTGTTGATCGGCCGGAATCGCCACCGCCTTGGCCGCATCTATGACGCGGGCGACATCGGCCGCGGTCACTTCCTTGTCCTTGATGGCGACGATACCGTGTGAATTGATACTGCGCACATGGCTGCCGGCAATGCCTGCGTATACCGAACGAATCTGGCAACCCGCCATCAGTTCGGCCTCTTCGACGGCGCGCTGTATAGACTGCACGGTAGATTCGATATTGACGACGACACCCTTCTTGATACCACGCGATGGCTGTGTGCCAATGCCGATGATATCGATATCACCTTCCACGGTAACCTCGCCAACTATGGCAACCACCTTGGATGTGCCTATATCGAGGCCGACGATAAGATTTCCTGATGTCTTTTTAGACATTACTGTTACTCCAGATCGATGCCTTGTCGCGTCCCTGTAAAACTTCCTGCTTCCAGGCGACCGCAAAGCCATTGCTATAGCGTAGGTCCAGCCGCTGTATCTGCGCGCGTCGTGGAAGAATTTGCTGCGGGTATATGGCGATC
>CAXBMV010000675.1:0-2184 GCA_963976575.1 uncultured Gammaproteobacteria bacterium
CGAGCAGCAGGGCCAGCATCAAGTGATCGGAAGGCGCGCTGATGTAGCGTACCCGGTCGACGAGGAAGCGACGTGCCCAGAGTCCGCTCAGGCCTGCGACCAGGGCGAAGGCGGCGTAGAGGCCGAATGGCTGGATAGCGGCCACCCAGGACCACACAGGGTCGGTGAAATAGCGCAGGTGACGCAGTAATACCAGAAGCAGCGCGACGTGCATAACCCAGCCGAATAGCCAGATCCATTTGTTCGATTTGAACAGGCTGGTGAATAGGGTTACTTCGAAAAACATACGTTTGAGCATGCCAGTCGCTGTGGTCGGCGCTGGCGTGGTCGGGATTTTCAGCGGTGCAGGGGTGATCGCATAGAGCCGGATTTTATAGGCCAGGCCGAATATCAAAATGGCGCTGGCGAAATAAAACAGCAGGGTAAATAGAAGGCTCAGCATCGACATGAAATGAGGATCCCCGGGGTCGTAGAAACAAGGGACTATTCCCCTGTTTCCTGTCCCAGGCTAATCGGCATTGTCCTAGACGCAGCCGGTAGGTTTGGGCAATCCGGCGTATTTACAGGCTTGCTTGGCAGGGCCGTAGGGAAACAGTTCGTAGAGGTACTTACTGGTGCCCTTGTCCTTGCCGAGTTTCTTGCCAACTGCCTTGGTCAAAACCCGGACTGCCGGGGCAATCTGGTACTCTTCGTAGTAATCACGCAGGAAATTGATCACTTCCCAGTGGTTTTCATCGAGCATGGATCCGTCGACCTTGGCCATTTCGGTGGCCAGCTTGTCGTTCCAGTCACTCAGGTTGGTCAGGTAACCTTCTTCGTCGGTTTCGTATGTTTTTCCTTCAACTTCAATAGTCATTGTGTACCTCGGTTTAAACAGGGTTGAGTCGGTTTACAGTTAAAGCCATGACTGTAGCTTGCTGTATTCGGTGCTTAGCTTAACAAATCCATCGTAATCGACCAGTGAAATGCCGTCGATCATGTTATCGGTCTTGAGTCCGCGCGCTTCGAGGTCGGGTTGCAGCGCGTAAATTGCATGCCTGGACGTTGCCTGACTGACCTTGTCTGATGCGGCGGCGTTTTTCAGCACCGCGTAAACCGCGTCTTCGATCAGCAGTATGGCCGAATCTTTTTTCGCCAGGCGCAGACAGCTTTCCAGCGAATTTCTATCGTAGGGAGACTTGTTGACCACATGCAATACCGACATATTTGCTTACCCTAAAAGTTCAGGAGGACATCCTGTTGTTCGATAATTTCCGCTAACTGCTCGCTGCTGACCACCTGGATGGAATCCTTCTCGGCCCAGTCGTCGTCCTCGTCTTCATAAACCAGCGGCATCAAGTCTTCTTTACTGAGGCCTCTGAGTTCCAGCGACTCCTGTTCTACGTAAATTTTGGTGACGTCGTAGTCACCGAGCGCGCGGTAGGTCGGGGAAAAGTTTTTCACGCCTATGGCGGTAGTATTCTGCCCCTGCATCAACTGGTAAACGCCATCGTCGATAAAGGCGACGCTGACGTCCTGTTCGAAGGCGGCGCCGATGAGCACGACTTCGAGAGACTCCAGCGCATAAATACTGCCGTGCGGGGCCTTGCGATTGATATAGAGAAATTTCTTGCTAGCCATGCTTAATCACCGAATACGATCAGACGATCGGCCTGGATTCCGGCATCGATCAATTGCCCCAGCCCGGAAATACTAAACCCCGCAGCCATATTACTGCTGTCCTTCGACGCGCGCTTTGCTTCGTCGTCATCCAGCAGACCGCGGCGCTGCGCTGCGGCCACGCACAGGACCAGCTCGAGTTCGTGTTTTTCGCCCAGTGCGGACCAGCGATTGGCGATGTTACGGTCGTCCTGCGGCGGCACGCTCAGACGTGAGCCATTGTTAACACCGTCGTGGTAAAAGAATACCCGCACGATTTCGTGGCCGGCGCGTAACGCTGCCTCGGTAAAGTGGTAGGCCGAATCAGACGCCTGATGCGTATAAGGGCCCTCGTTGACCATGACTGCAAATTTCACTGTTGTTACCGTCTAGAAGCGAATATGGGTTGAGGCGTTCAATGTACGCCGTGCACCGCGCCAGTTATCCACGTGGAACTTGGTAAAGGGCAGTCCGGTGAGTTCGAAGAATTGCGGCCAGCCGATGCGTTCAATCCAGTCGTTGAGACGTTCCCAGTCGCGTGCATTT
>CAXBMV010000676.1:0-2184 GCA_963976575.1 uncultured Gammaproteobacteria bacterium
CGAGCGCGCGCCGCAGCCACTGATTTTTTCTCATTCCGGCATCATTGTGGTGAAACGCAATGGTGCCAGGGTGCGCCGTGGCGGCCATGTTTTTCTGGTGGCGCCTGAAATCGAGCGCAACAACATAGCCGACATTATTTCACCTAAATGAAATACTCCGCCTTTTCTCTGCTTAAGAATGCCATCAGCGGGCACAGGCACTGGCCGAATATCGCCGCCGACATCGAGCCAAAATCCGGCTACGACATCGTCATCATCGGCGCCGGTGGCCACGGCCTCGCCACCGCGCATTACCTCGCCAAAAACCACGGCATCAGTGACGTGCTGGTCATAGATAGCGGCTGGATCGGCGGCGGTAATACCGGACGCAACACCACCATTGTGCGCTCGGATTATCTGCTCAATGCCAGCTTCCAGTTGAAGGACTTTGCGCTGCGATTGTGGAAGGAATTGAGCCAGGAATTGAATTTCAACCTGATGTACTCGCCGCGTGGCTATATCGACCTGGCGCATTCTGATGGCGAGCTGGAGCATTTTCTAACGCGCGCCAATGCGATGCGCCTCGGCGGTGCCAATGCGGAAATTCTTTCGCGTCGACAACTGGCAGAGCGTGTTCCGGGCCTCGATCTCAGTGATGAAACCCGCTTCCCGATCTGTGGTGCCCTGTACCAGCCGGAAGGCGGCGTGGTTCGACACGATGCGGTGGCCTGGGGATTTGCGCGCTCGGCGAGTTCGGCGGGAATAGATATTCTACAAAACTGTCCGGTCACAGGTTTGAATAGTAAAGACAATCGCATTACCAGTGTCAGCACCGCAAGAGGAGACATCGAATGCAACCAGGTCTTGATATCCGCGGCCAACGCCTCTTCGAAGCTGGCCGGCATGGCCGATATCAAACTGCCGATGGACCCGATCAATGTGCAGGCCTTTGTCTCTGAGCCGGTAAAACCCATCCTCGACACGGTCATCAATTACAACGCGGGGCTTGCCTACCTTAGCCAGACGGATAAAGGCGAGCTGGTATTGGGTGGTGCCACCGATGGTTATGCTTCGCTGGCGCGGCGTGGCTCTTTTAGCAGTATCGAAGACACCCTGGCCCGCGCCATACAAATGTTTCCTTTTATCTCGCATCTGAGATTGATGCGACACTGGTCAGGTACCGCCGATATTCCAATGGATGGCAACGCCATCGTCGGCAGGTCACCGATTGATAACCTGTTGCTGAATTGCGGCTGGGGTTACGCGGGTTTCAAAGCCACGCCGGCGGTCGGCTGGAGCATGGCCGAATTACTGGCCACCAGTAAAACACCCCGGCTGTTGCAACCCTTTGCGCTGGATCGTTTCGAAAGCGGCGCCTTGATCGACGATGCGGGCATCGGCCCCTATCCCTGGTTGCACTAGGAGGCCCGCGGCGTGTTATTAATCCCCTGCCCCAACTGTGGTGAACGCGATGAACGCGAGTTCCACTATGGCGGCAACGCGATTCGATACCCGGAACTTGGCGAAACAAAGGCCGTCTGGCACGGGGTATTACAACAACGCGAATGCGCCGAAACCATTCGCGAATTCTGGTACCACCAGTCGGGTTGCGAATGCTGGTTTGAAATTTCGCGCAATCTGACTACGCACGAGTTCGAAAGCTAATGCAGACGCGGCGACTGGATTCCGGGGGCAGCATCGATCGCAGCAAATCGATTCACTTCAGCTTTAACAACCGGTTGTTGTACGGCCACGAGGGCGACACGCTGGCCTCGGCGCTGCTGGCGAATAATATTCATCTGCTGGCTCGCTCCATCAAATACCATCGCCCACGCGGAATTATTTCGGCTGGCCTCGAAGAACCCAGTGCGCTGGTCGCCTGTGCCGACGAGCATGGCGTGATGGTTCCTAATCTGAAAGCCACCGAGATCCGGTTGAAAAAAAACCTGGTTGCGCGCAGTCAAAATTGCTGGCCTCGCGTCGAACTCGATGTCGGTGCAATTTTACAAATGGGCTCGTCCCTGCTCACTGCCGGGTTTTACTACAAGACTTTCATGTGGCCAAGACAGGCATGGCAGCATGTCTACGAAAAACTGATTCGTCGTGCGGCAGGACAGGGTCGTATTGCTTTTGACGCCGATGCAGCGATTTACGACAGCAGAAACGCTCACTGCGACACGCTGGTAATCGGCTCCGGGCCGACTG
>CAXBMV010000677.1:0-2182 GCA_963976575.1 uncultured Gammaproteobacteria bacterium
CCATCGTCGGCTTTGGTACATCAGCGCCGGAAATCGGTGTTTCAATTATCGCCGTGCTCGACAATACCCCCGACATCGCCATCGGCAATGCACTGGGGTCGAATATCGCCAATATCGGCCTGATCCTCGGCATTACCGCGATTCTGGTACCCATACCCGTCGCCAGCCACCTGCTGAAAACCGAGTATCCCCTGCTGATACTGGCGACCGCGGTGATGTCCTGGTGTCTTTACGACCTGCAGCTGGACCTGACCGACGGCCTGTTGCTGCTCGGCCTGCTCGCGGTCAGTCTGGCCATACTGGTACGCAAACACCGCGCCAATCCCGAAGACCTCGCCAGACTCGACGAGGAAACCGGTGAACTGATACACGACATGAGCGCCACCGCCGCAACAGGCTGGCTATTGCTGGGATTAATACTGCTGGTCGGCAGTTCCAAGATGCTGGTCTGGGGCGCCTCGAATATCGCCCTGGATTTCGGTGTCAGCGAATTGATTATCGGCCTCACCATAGTCGCGCTGGGTACCAGCCTGCCCGAGCTGGCAGCGTCACTGGCCGGGCTCAAGCAAGGCCAGCCCGATCTCGCCATAGGCAATATCATCGGTTCCAACCTGTTCAACTCGCTGGCGGTCATCGGCCTGCCGGCAACATTGATCAGTTTCCAGATCGATTCTTCTGCGCTGTCACGCGATCTGCCGGTAGTGGCAGGCCTGACACTGGCGCTGATACTGATGTCGCGTTTTCCCGGGAAGGAACCACGCCACTTAACCCGCATCAAGGGCATACTGCTATTTTCCGGCTTTGTTATTTACCAGCTATATTTGTATTATGAAGTCACTTCCGCCACTTCATAATAATGACTGAACACACTTATATAGACCTCGGGCTCGCGGTTCTCAAACTGGAGTCGCAGGCCATTTCGGCACTTTGCCAACGACTCGACCAGCGCTTCCATCGGGCCTGCGAGTTAATCCTGCAATGCGAGGGTCGTATCGTTGTTACCGGCATGGGTAAATCGGGGCATATCGGCAACAAGATTGCTGCCACCCTGGCCAGTACCGGATCACCTGCCTTCTTCATGCACCCGGGTGAAGCCAGTCATGGCGACCTCGGCATGATCACCAGGCAGGACCTGGTAATCGCGCTATCCAATTCCGGTGAAACCAGCGAGATCACGCTGCTGTTGCCTATGCTGAAGCGCCTCGGCATACCGTTGATTTCACTCACCGGCAATCCCGACTCTACCCTCGCCCGCGTTGCCGACATCAACCTCGATGTCAGCGTCAGCGAAGAGGCCTGCCCGCTGGGTCTGGCACCAACCTCCAGCACTACCGCCAGCCTGGCGATGGGCGATGCGCTGGCGGTTGCGGTGTTACAGGTACGCGGTTTCACCGAGGAAGATTTTGCCCTGTCGCACCCCGGCGGCAACCTCGGCAGACGCCTGCTGTTGCGGGTCAGCGATATCATGCACAGTGGCGAACGTATTCCACTGGTCACTGCCGATGCCAGCTTGAGTGACACGCTGCAGGAAATGACCGCCAAGGGCCTGGGTATGGCCGGTGTGATAGATCCACAGGCACGAAAACTGGTCGGCATTTATACCGATGGTGATTTGCGCCGTACTTTTGAAAAAATGCCCGACATCAAAACCGCGCTGGTAAAGGATTTCATGACCGCGAACTGCGTTACCATAGCGGCTGACCGTATCGCCAGCGAGGCACTGAAAATCATGCAGGATAAAAAGATCAACGCGCTCATGGTGGTCGACGAGAACCATCTGGTTCAGGGTGCATTAAACATGCATGATTTATTAAGAGCCGGTATTGTCTAGGAATAACGCGCAGCTTCAGCCATGAATAAAGCAACAGCCAAAGCCAGCTTGATCCGCATGCTCATCGTCGATGTCGACGGCGTGCTCACCGATGGCGGCCTGCAATTCGACAACCGTGGTGAAGAGTACAAGACCTTCAACTCGCTGGATGGACACGGCCTGCGCATGCTGATGGAGTGCGGAATCGAGGTTGCAGTGATTACCGGGCGCAGCTCCGGCATCGTCGAGCACCGTATGCGCGACCTCGGCGTGAGCCACATCTACCAGGGTTACAGAGACAAGCGCCCTGCCTTCGAAAAATTGCTACAGGCCAGCGGCCTCAAAGCCGGTCATATCGCCTACATCGGCGAC
>CAXBMV010000678.1:0-2181 GCA_963976575.1 uncultured Gammaproteobacteria bacterium
CATGGTGCAATGAACGGCGGCAATAAAGATTTCATTGATAGTGCCGTCCTGCCAGACGGTATAAAGCGGCAAATGGAATGTTTCCCATAGTAGATTGGCCGCGGCCGAAAAGATCAGGTAGCGTCGCAACAGGCTAAACCAGCAATTCAAATTGTCGGGCCCTGCTGAAAGACTGCTTTGGTGCATCATTTTTTTTCAGCCTCGCGCAGCGAGGGAGAACTGCTTGTGGGATTACGGTAACGGCGATACAGCATTGCTATGGCATAGAGCAGTCCGAGACTTGAAAAAATTGCCAACAAGGCGATTGCGTAGTGACTGAATGTGGTATTGCCGGGTTTTATATGTGATTTTTCTGTTTCGCTGTGGACATCGTTTGCCAGCGCCGCGGCATGTATGGCAAGGTTCACGGAAACGAAGTTGAGGCCATGATAGCGGGCGCGCAGCAAGCCATTGCGATCGATCAGATAGGTAACCACAGCGTGCATTTGCTCGCCTGTGCCAGTCGGTTCGAATTTCAATCCATAGCCCAGCGCCATGCCGCGTCCCAATTCTTCCCGGCCGTTTCCGCCATACAGGAATATCCAGTTTTCCGAATCCAGCCCGTAGCTTGCCGCATGTTTGCGCATACTGGCCGCGGTGCTCATCGCGTCCTCTGTGTCGGTAGCTATGCTGATAAATTGTACCGCTTCGGTCAGAGATGCCTCGGCAATCAATTTTTGCAGTTCCGCCAGTTTGAAGCTGTGCAAAGGACAGGCTTCCTGGCAGCGGGAATAAATAAAATTCAGAACAACCGCCTTGCCGCGAAAGTCTTTCAGGCGAACTTCGTTACCAGCGCTATCCAGCAACGAGAACTCCGGTGCAGGTTGATGGCTTAGCTCGAGATAGCGCTCCCGCTTTTGAATGTCTGTTTCTACTTCGGCGGTGGAGTTATGCGCAAACAGCTGCGGCGCTAACAGCAGAATTGTCGCGGTCAATAGGTACCGGGATAAATTCAGGTGGAAAAATTCTGCGGTAAGGCTCATTAAGGGTTAACAGGAGTCTTGACGATTTCCGGCAGCGCCAGTAAAAAGGTATTTTACCAGGGCAGCGATCGCCAGCAGCAGGGTGGCGAGTAGCAGTACCGATAGCAGTCCCATGCCCGCCATCATCCAGCCCATGTTTTCCATTTGCATTGCCATTGTTAGCGATACTCCATTGTTAGCGTCGATGAAAAGAAATGAATGTCATTTCTGTTGCTGCCTGCTCCCGGTAAGTGTCGCTTGATTCAGCCTACCGGGCAGCGCTGCTAGCCTTCAAACGAAGGCTGAAGCAACAGGAAGTGCTATTCAGAGCTGAATACTAAACCTTCCCAACACTGGAAGGTAAAGGCTTTCTGCAGTCTAATTTTCTGTGGTGTGAGTCTGTGCCGCCATTCAGGAGGAAGATGCGGATAGTCGATCAATGATTTGCTGCAGGGTTGATATGGGCAGAGCGCCTGCCGCCGCTTCGACCTCACCGGTTTCATTGTTGAGAATAATATTGCCCGGGGTTCCACTGATACCAATCTGAGTTCCCTCGCGGTAATCCTCCAGCACCCTCGCAGTCATCCTGCCCGAGGATAAACAATTGCTGAACTTCTCCTCATCGAGTCCAATTTCGCCGGCAAATGGAGCCAGTGAATCGGGGGAGAGTCCCTTTCCATTAGAATTGGTGCGTTCATAGACAAGGTCAGTGTAGCGCCAGAATGCTTCATTACCGCCTAGCATGCCTGCGCATTCGGATGCCTCGGCCTCCTGTTGGGCCAGGGGGTTGTGAAAGGCGAGCGGAAAGTGCCGGTACACCCAGTTAACCTTACCGCCGGATTGATCGACTAATTGTCGGGCCGTAGGATGAAATCGTTTGCAGTAGGGGCATTCGAAATCGGAATACTCGATTAATGTGATCAGCGCATCTTCGTTTCCATAGATGTGATCCCGGCTGCGGTCGACACGACGGACATTCTTAGCCTTTGCAGATTGCTGATTGCGGGCATTCGCCTGCGCATTTGCCTGGGCCTGGCGTTGTTCTTCAATGTATCGCTGTATACCGAGTTTGATTTGTTCTGAAAGGGTTCCGTCCTCGACCAGTCGGCGCACCACTTCACTGGCGATCTGGTCGACGGCTGCGCTATCCTGGGACTGGTCATCCTGTTGCGCATAAGAC
>CAXBMV010000679.1:0-2170 GCA_963976575.1 uncultured Gammaproteobacteria bacterium
AACTCGACGGAGCAAGCCTGTCGCTGCCGATAATCATCGGCGGGGTATTGAATCAAAAAATTGATGGCGAGGTCTTACCCGTACCGGTGATGGATGAATTACTGGCGCTGGGTATGCGTCCGGCGATTGCTCTGCCGAACCTGGTGCGATTGCTCGAATTCGATAGTTAGGCTCAGGCTGCCTTGCGCGCTTCAAGCGCGTCTATGATTGACTGCTTCAACCTGTCAAGTACCGCCTGGTCGGCAATGCTTTCGCCGGCCGGGGTGGTCAGATAAAAAATATCGTCAACCTTTTCTCCCAGCGTGGAAATCTTGGCATGGGTGATGCTGATGTCCATGCTGGCGATGACATTGGCGATCAGGGATAACAGCCCGGGCATGTCGATGGCGCTGATCTCCATGATGGTGCGGCTATTCAGATAATCCTGTTCAAACTGAATTTCGGTAGGACGATCAAACACCTTGAGATGCCGCGGTCTGCGCCTGTTAATAGCGCCCTCGTATATGCTATTCGATTGTACTGCGATGAGCAGGTTGTCTTCTATCTGGCGAATGGTATCGGCATCGGTAACCGCATTGCCGTTGTGATCCTGAATGATGAAGGTGTCCATGACCTTTTTGTCGCTGGTAGTAAAAATTTCCGCGTTTAAAATGCTCAGACCCAGCGATCCCAGTGTTCCGGTCACCTGGGAAAATAGATGCGGGATTTCATCGCCGTAAACAAATACCTTGGTATTCTTGGTTTGGCTGGCCTGGCGGATGCTGACCAGGGTGGTTTTATCCGGGTTACCGAGAATAGTATTGATATGCCACCTGATTTCCAGCGGATGGTGGCGCAGGAAATAATCGCCGGGCAGACGGTCGAAGATCGAGGTTATCTGGTTACGGCTATAGGGCAGATCAGACATGCCATCCATGGTCGCATCGCGATTTTCCTGGATGATTTCATCGATATCCGGGGCATTATCGATTCCCCGTCGGATAGAGTGTTTGGTAGCGTGATACAGTTGCTTCAATAACGAGTCCTTCCAGTTATTCCATAGCTTCGGGTTGGTGCTGCGGATATCGGCAACAGTGAGCAGGTAGAGATAATTCAACATGTTCATGCTGCCTACCCTGGCAGCAAAGTCACGCACCACGTCCGGGTCGCTGATATCCTTGCGCTGGGCGGTTACCGACATGAGCAGGTGATCTCGAACCAGCTGAGACACGATGCGCGTTTCCTTGCGGTTCAGGTTGTGCTGCATACAAAAGCGGGTTGCTTCTTCCGCGCCCAGAATCGCATGATCCCCACCACGACCCTTGGCGATGTCATGAAACAAGGCGGCGATGTAAAGCAATCGGGGGTTCTCCAGCTTGCTGTAAACCAGATTGCAAAACGGGAACTCGTCTTCGTGTTTTTTCAGCGCGAACCGGCGCAGGTTTCGAATCACGAATATGGTGTGCTGGTCGACGGTATAGGCGTGGAATAAATCGTATTGCATGCGCCCGGTAATCTTGGCGAAGGCAGGAATATAGGCGGCCAGAAAGCCATAAGAATTCATCCGTCGCATTTGATGGGTTAAGCCATTCGATGCACTCATTAACTGCATGAACAAATGGTTTACGGTTTCGTTTTTGCGGAACTCGTCGTCCACCAGATATAAATGCTCACGCACCAGGCGTATGGTTGCGGCGGTTACTCCGGAACAATTTTCCCTGGTTGAAATCAATAAAAACAGTTCGACCAGCGCCTCCGGATTTTTCCTGAATACATCGGCTTCGGCCACTTCGATAAAATTATTGCGCAGGTTGAAACGCTGGTTGATCGGCGTGACATTTTTCTCTGCGTCGGTCAGCAGGATTTCTTCCTTGAAAATTTGCAACAGCATTTCGTTGAGGCGTTCGAGTTCCATGATGGTGCGGTAATACTGTTGCATGAACTGTTCGATAGCGAGGTTGTGTTCGCCTGCTTTGAATCCAAATTCTGTAGCGATCTGATTCTGGTAATCGAACAGGAGTCTGTCTTCGCGGCGCCCGGCAAGTCGGTGCAGGGCAAAGCGAACCCGCAACAAATGTTCCTGCCCCGATTTGAGCAGATGGAGTTCGGCTTCGGTGAGGAAACCGTGCTGGACCAGCTCGCTGTATAAATTGACTCCGAAATGGCGTTTCGCTACCCAGCCGATGATCTG
>CAXBMV010000680.1:0-2167 GCA_963976575.1 uncultured Gammaproteobacteria bacterium
ACTGAACGATATGGCTGGCCTGTCTGATCATCCCCAACTGCGTCGAATTAATGTGCAAACCCCGGGAGGTGAAGTACGCCTGGTCGATTTTGCCGCGCTACGTTCCGGCCAGTCTCAGACAGAGGCCAGGGTCCCGACTCTCGGCGAGCACAGTGATGCGATACGAAACGAATTCAACTGAGAAAACACAATGGAAGAAATTAGCTGGAATGATTTTGAAAAAGTAGAGTTGCGCGTCGGTACCATTATCGACGTGGAAGATTTTCCCGAGGCGCGCAAGCCGGCCTATAAGTTGAAAGTCGACTTCGGCGATAAAATCGGTGTGCGTAAATCGAGCGCACAAATCACCGATATTTATAGTAAGGAAGACTTGCTCGGCCGTCAGGTCGTCGCGGTGGTAAATTTTCCGGCGAAGCAAATTGGTCCGGTACGTTCCGAGTGCCTGGTGACCGGGTTTCACCGCGAAGATGGCGCGGTGGTTCTGGCTAGACCCGACAGCGAAGTGCCCAATGGCAGCAAGCTCGCCTGAGTACCCGCAGATCCGCCTCTGTCTACTATTGCTGGTGGCGCTGCTCGGTGCCTGTGCTGCGGGGCCCCAGACCCGCCAGCTACTCGAAACACCACCGCATATTCCAGCGCAGGCGGAACTAACCGGGGTACCTTTTTTTCCACAGCTGGAATACAACTGCGGACCAGCAGCGCTGGCCAGCATCATTTCCTATCGTGGCAACCCGATAGTGCCCGGGCAGATTACGCCGCTGATTTTCGTACCCGGCCTGAAGGGTAGTTTGCAAATCGAAGTGGTTGCGGCGACAAGGCAGTTCGACCTGCTGCCGGTGCGGCTGGAACCCCGCATGGAATCTATCCTGCGCGAAGTGGCCGCGGGAAACCCGGTGTTTGTTTTGCAAAACCTCGGCCTCGACAGCCTGCCTTACTGGCACTACGAGGTAGTGGTAGGTTACGACCTCAACGAAGGCGTAATGATACTGCGCTCGGGTGTTGAGCGGCGTTTATTGCGAGACTTTGCGGTTTTCGAAAATACCTGGCAAAGGGCGGGCTACTGGGCGCTGGCAGTGGTAGCCGCGGATAGCATCCCGGTCAGCGCGACCCAGCAGGCCTATGTCGCCAGCGCGATCGACATGGAACAGGTAGGGCGTACACAAACAGCCCATCTCGCTTATGCGAGCGCGAGCCAACGCTGGCCCGACAGCCTGTTGGCGCATATCGGCCTGGCCAATACCGCCTATGAGCTGGGTGATTACGAAGCCGCCGTAGACGCCTATCAACAGGCACTGGCACTTGAACCCGGCAGGGCCGGGCTGTGGAATAATCTCGCCTACGCGCTGTCGCAGCAGGGGCATAGAGAAGCGGCTATGGAGGCGATTTCAAGAGCGATTGTGCTGGATCCGGATAATCAGAATTTTCGTGACAGTGAGCATGAGTTGATTGACTGGAAGGTGGGTAACTGACATCGCGGCAGAGTCAGGTTATTTTAATTCCAACCATGGTGAACCTTCTGGGGATCCTGGACATCTGCTGCGCAGATTCCGGGATGACGTTTAATTATTTGGATTGAGTAGCAAACTGGAATAGAACCATTCATGGTATCGGTCCTTCCGACGCGAGCCCTTTTGACGCCTGCAAAAAACAAGATCGTCATCCCGGAAGGCGCGCAGCGCCTGTCCGGGATCTCCAAACGAATGTGCTGCTAATGGTCGGAGATCGCGGGTATCGCAGACCGCCCGGGTCGCACTGCCTGTTGTTACAACCGGTAGTCGGGTTCCTCACGATCGAGAATTTCGCGTATCTCGCGCAGATGTGCCTCGGTGTAACCGGTATTGCCGACAAAGTCCTGCCACTGCAGCGCGGTTTTCTCGGCTACGCTGTCGCTGACCAGGCGCAGCGGCTTGCCCGTCATCAACGCGGTGATGTAGTTGCAGCAGGCGCGTTCGAAGTAATAAAGCTCGTCGAATGCCCTGGCGATGGTTTCACCAACCGCCATGACGCCGTGATTGCCCATGATCAAAATGCGGTTGTCACCCAGTCGGGTAGACAGCCTTTCGGCTTCATCACCCAGGCCCATGCCATCAAAACCATCGTCTATCGATACCCGGTTGAAGAAGCGCATGCTGTTCTGGTCGATGGGCGGTAGCCCCGATTCCTGGAT
>CAXBMV010000681.1:0-2166 GCA_963976575.1 uncultured Gammaproteobacteria bacterium
CCGTCTCCAGTGAAAAGATCAGCTGGAAGGATTCGTTGACCTGCACCGGGTTGCGATCGATGGAGACTTGCACCTCGGCCTGCAACGGCGTGAATAACAGGCACAGCAACAGCCCTGCGATACGAATCGAATTTCTAGTCATGGGTTTCACCAGCCTTGCGCCTCCTTATCGACACCACCACGCTGTCGATACTGGTATAAAAATTTGCGCCGCAGCAATCCACCGGGATCATCGGGGATCTTGCGTAACCACTGCTCGGCCGCCTGCTCGCTCATTTGCTGATCGAGGCTGGCTTCAGCCTCGGCTTCGCTTTGTTGTTTTTCCTGCTGCGCCTGTTGCTGCTCCTCCGCTGCTGCCTGTTGCTGTGCTGCAGACTGTTGATCATCCTGCGATTCTCCCGCTTCGGATTTTCCCGCTTCGCTGGATTCCTCTTCATCACCGGATTGCTGCTGTTCAGATTGCTGCTCAGATTTCTGCTGTTCGCCCTGCTCGCCTTGTTGCTGCGAATCACCTGCCTGTTGCTGTTGCTCCCCGGATTCCCCGGATTGTTGCTGCTCTTGCTGTTGTTGCATTAGTTCCTCGAGGCGCTCGCGATTATAGCGCGCATCTTCGTGGCCGGGATTTTTATCCAGCAGCTCGCTGTAAGCCTTGATCGCCTCGTCGTAGCGCCCCAACTTTGCCAGCGCGTTGCCGCGATTATACTGCGCCGACTCGCCATCCTGTTGCTGCCATTGCTGCAGCGCCGACTCGTAATCTCCGGCGCGGTATTGCGACGATGCCTTCCACTCAGGCAGCCTGAAGAGCTCGGCAGCACGCGCCGCTTCACCCTGTTGCAACAATTCCGCGGCGCGCTGATCGGGATTCTTCCACAATGCCTGCCATTCCAGCGCATGCGCGTCCGGCGGCAGGCTGAACAGACACAGCGGCAGCATCCACAGAATGCCGCGCCGAAAGCCGTAGGCCGCCAGCGGCAAAATCAGCAATACCAGCCAGGGCCCCAACTCGCGCCAGAGTTCCGCGCTACTGTCGCTGAGCTGCGCTTCGCGGTCGATCACGCGCGGCTCCATGGCGTAGACCAGCGCGTTTATATCGCGGTCATCGGAAGCGAGCCTGGCGAAAGCGCCATTGCCTTTTCTCGCCAGCTGCCGCAGGTTTGCCTCCTGCAGGCGCGCAATTACAATCGCACCTTGCTCATCCTTGAGGAAGCCACCCTGTTGCAGCGGTATTGGCCCGCCCTCGTTGCTGCCTAGCGCAAGCACGGAAAAACGTATGCGCGGCTGCTCAAGCAGTATTGCCTCGATGCGCTCAGCTTCGACGTCGTTTACACCATCGCTGACCAGCAGTACATCGCCCTGACTCAGGCCGCTGTTATCGAGTAGCTCCAGCGCCAGCGTCAACGCGCGCGCGGCGCGACTACCCTGCGCCGGCATCATGCCACTGTCGAGGCTGGGCAGCATCGCCTGTATGGTTTCAACATCCTCGGTTAACGGGGTTACGGTGAAGGCATCGGCGGCGTAGACCACCAGCGCGGTTTGACCCTGTTTGCGCCTGCTGAGTATATCGGCGATCTTGTGGCGTGCGCGCACGAGCCGGCTGGGTTTGATATCGGTGGCATCCATCGAACGCGACAGATCGAGCGCAATCACCAGCGCCGACTGCGTGCTATACACCGGTTGTGGTAATTTTTCCCAGGTAGGACCGGCCAGCGCGATGATTGCGAGCAACGCGGCCAGACCCAGCCACCAGGCGCTCTGGGTGCGACCACTACTATCGCCGGACAGAAGAAAAGGCAACAGACGCGCATCGATGACCGAGCGCCAGCCACTACGATCGTAGCGATATTTGCGCATCAACCAGATCAGCCCGACGAGCGCGAGCAGAGCCAGCAGCCACCAGGGACGCAGGAAGTGAAACTGGCCGATCACAGGCGTTCCCGGAAGCGCTGCCCGAGCAACAGTAGCGACAGTATCATCGCCATCAGTAAAGGCCAGGTAAACAGCTCGCGCACGGGGCGCAGTTCCTGCTGATCGCGTTGCAAGGGTTCGAGCTGGTCGAGTATGCGGTAAATCTCAGCCAGTTCTTCGCTGTCACGGGCGCGAAAATAGCGCCCTCCGCTGAGCTCGGCGATGCTACGCAGGGTAACCTCGTCGAGCTCAGCGGAGGGG
>CAXBMV010000682.1:0-2166 GCA_963976575.1 uncultured Gammaproteobacteria bacterium
GGCTGGCGCGGGTCTTGAGACTCAGATTGGATAACACGGATATGATTGTCATGCGCTCCAGCCGGGGGTGCTGGAGCGCATGAACAAGGTCTAGCAGTCCAGCGTATTGGCGCGTTCCCAATCACTGAGATGACGCGTATGACTGTTCCAGTCTTCCGTCTTCAGTTTGATATAAGAGTCGACCAGTTCGTCGCCGAGGCCGGCGCGTATGGCTTTGTTGCCATCCAGCTGGCGTAGTGCATCGAGCAGGTTGGACGGCAGGCGCTTGGCGTTTTTCACCTTGTAGCCTTCCTCGTACATATTGATATCCAGCGGATCACCGGGGTCGCGCTTGTTTTCTATGCCATCCAGTACTGCGGCGAGCACGCCGGCCTGCATCAGGTAAGGATTGGCCGCGCCGTCCATCAGGCGCAATTCGAAACGACCATCTTCGGGTACACGAATCATATGGGTGCGATTGTTACCACCGTAGGTAACCGCATTCGGTGCCCAGGTGGCGCCCGAGGTAGTGCGTGGCGCGTTGATACGTTTGTAGCTGTTCACCGTGGGATTGAAAATGGCGGTCAGGTCGGCGGCGCTGTGCATAATGCCACCCAGTGCCTTGTAGGCCAATGGTGACAAACCGAGGCCGCGCGCGTCTTTTTTGGTGGTTTCGAACAGGTTTTTCTTGCCTGTCTTGTCCCACAGGGACACATGCGCGTGGCAACCGTTGCCGGTCAAATTGGTAAACGGCTTGGGCATGAAGGTGGCGCGCATACCGTGCTCTTCGGCGATGGTCTTGGTCATAAACTTGAAGAAGACGTGCTTGTCGGCCGTGGCCAGCGCATCGTCGTAATCCCAGTTCATTTCGAACTGACCGTTGGCGTCTTCGTGATCGTTCTGGTAAGGGTTCCAGCCCATCTCCAGCATGGAATCACAGATTTTGCCGATCACCGGGTACTGGCGCATCAGCGCCAATTGGTCGTAACAGGGCTTCACCGCGGTATCGGCGCTATCGGCCAGTGCCGTGCCATCCGGGGTGATCAAATGAAATTCGCATTCCACACCGGTTTTCATGCGATAGCCTTTCTTGGTTGCCTTGGCCAGCTGGCGTTTCAGCGCCACGCGTGGCGAGGCTTCGACTTCCTTGCCACCCATCCACAGGTCGGCGGCAACCCAGGCAATCTCGGGTTTCCACGGCAACTGAATCATACTGTCGGGATCGGGTACACCGAACAGGTCCGGATGCGCCGGGGTCATGTCCAGCCAGGCCGCGAAACCGGCAAAACCAGCCCCGCCTTTCTGCATGCCCTTGATCGCACGAGCCGGTACCAGCTTGGCACGCAATACGCCGAACAGGTCTACCCAGCTGACCAGAAAGTATTTTATTTTTTTCGCCTTCGCGATTGCTTCGAGATCTTTTGCCATTTTGCATTCCCCCTATGATTTTATTGAAGTCATGATTAAAAATTTCTGCCTGGTATCCAGGAGGTTCCCGCCAGGGGAATCCCGGCCATGGCCGCGGCTTCGATGGTCAAGGCTACCATATCTTCCGGCTCCAGGTTATGCACGTGGCTCTTGCCACAGGCACGCGCCAGCGTCTGCGTTTCCAGTGTCAGGCAATTCAGGTAATTGGCGATACGACGCCCGCCCATTTCCGGATCAAGCCGCTTCGACAGTTCCGGGTCCTGGGTAGAAATACCGGTAGGGTCGCGACCGTCCTGGTAGTCGTCGTAGTATCCAGCCGAGGTACCGAGTTTGTTGTATTCGTCTTCGTACTCGGGACTGTTATCACCCAGCGCAATCAGCGCCGCGGTGCCGATGGAAACCGCGTCTGCACCCATCGCCAGTGCCTTGGCCACGTCCGCACCGCTGCGGATACCGCCGGAGACCACCAGCTGTACCTTGCGGTGCATGTCCAGTTCCTTCAGTGCTTCCACCGCCATGCGTACCGCCGGCAGCGTCGGGATGCCGACGTGTTCGATGAATACGTCCTGGGTAGCCGCGGTGCCGCCCTGCATACCGTCGAGCACGACCACATCGGCGCCCGCCTTGACCGCCAGCGTGGTATCAAAAAAGGTACGCGTGGCGCCAACTTTTACGTAAATCGGCACCTGCCAGTCGGTGATTTCACGCAACTCGGCGATCTTGATTTCGAGATCGTCGGGGCCGGTCCAGTCGGGATGA
>CAXBMV010000683.1:0-2159 GCA_963976575.1 uncultured Gammaproteobacteria bacterium
CGGCGATGAGCAGGCACGTTTGCTCGAGGTCGCCAGTGTGCCATTGGATGACAACAGCGATATCAAGGCGCAATCGGCATCTGCTGCGAGCAACCGCAGTTACCGTAGTGGTATTCATTTCGTCATAGATTCGACCCAGTCGATGGGACCTTATATAGACCGCACCCGCGAGGCGGTTGCGCGAGTGTATTCGGCGATCGAAAAGCAGGGCTTGACCAACCAGGTGAGCTTTGGTCTGACCGCCTATCGCGATAATCTCGAACAGGTCCCCGAGCTTGAGTATCTGACGCGACGCTTTGTCAGCCTGAAACAGGGTACCGACGTAGAGCAATTTTTTAGCGGAGTGAAGGCATTGAGCCCGGCCAATGTGTCGAGCCGCGATTTTCGCGAAGATGCCTATGCTGGAATCAAAAGTGCAATCGACGACTCGGGCTGGGCGGATTTTGACGCCCGCTACGTGGTGTTGATCACCGATGCAGACCCGCGAGAGAGCCATGACTCTCTCGGATCGACGCGCCTCAGTGCCCAGGCGCTGCGCCAACTGGCCTATGATAAGGGTGTGTCGCTATGGGTTTTGCACCTGCGCACTCCCGCGGCAGCGGCCGATCACCAGAAGGCCGAGAAACTGTATAAGCAATTGTCTTTTTATCCCGGCATCGGCGACTTTTACTACGGCGTTAGTCTGGGAGAGGTGGATGAATTCGGTAAGGTACTGGAAATTCTGGCAAACCAGATCACCCAGCAGGTACTGGCAACAACCAATGGTGTTCCGCCAATTCCGATACCGCAACGAGAAGAAGGGCAGACGCAGCTGGCACAGCTGCAGGACCGCGTCGCCAAGCTGGGTAATGCATTACGCATGCGTTACTTACAAAAAGAATCAGGGCAGCCCCTGCCGAAAATATTCGACGCCTGGATGGTGGATCGGGATTTTCTCAATCCGGCGCGTTCGGCTGTCGATGTACGCGTACTCTTGACCCGGGACCAGTTGAGCGATTTGAAGTATGTGATGCAACAGGTACTCGAGCTTGCCGAAGAAGGTGTGCTCAGCCCGCAGAGTTTTATCGATGATTTGAAAAGCCTTGCGGCCACCGTGAGTCGTGATCCTTCTTCCGTGGGGGGAAGCACTTCCGGTGCGGGTGCCAATCTTGCCGATCTTGGCTATATGCGTGAATACATCGAAGACTTGCCTTACACCGGTGAAGTCATGAACCTGACCCTGGAAAGCTGGGAAGAATGGTCGGCCAAGGTGCAAATAGAATTCATGCACCGCCTGGAAAGCAAGATCAACTACTACCAGGCCCTGCACGATCATACCGATCTCTGGGTTACTCCCGGAGGCGGTCCTGTCAACGGCAATTCGGTATTTCCGGTAGCACTCGATTTGCTTCCCTGATCTGCCGGCCTGCCCCTGTGTCAGTCGTTTATTCACTGAAGAATGTCGTCAAGGAAAGACTCGTCGAAGATTCGGGTTTCCGTCTTGTGGTTCCCAGTATTCAGATCAAGGCGCAGGAAAATATCGCCCTGGTGGGGCATAGCGGCTGCGGCAAAAGTACCCTGCTGGACATGCTCGCGCTGATACTGCATCCGGATCGTTCGGACGAATTCCTGCTCAAGCCAATAACGGGAGAAACAGACGACCTGGATAAGCTGTGGCAGCGTAAAAAGCAGGGGCGCCTGTCGCAGATTCGCAAACAACATATCGGCTATGTACTGCAAAGCGGTGGGCTTCTGCCCTATCTGACCGTGCGCGAAAATATTGAATTGCCGCGCAAGTTGCTAAAACTGGCCGATGACGATTCGATCGACTCGATATCCCGGGTACTCGGCATTCATCGGCAGCTCGACAAGTTTCCCGGCCTGCTTTCAGCCGGGGAAAGACAGCGAGCCGCATTTGCCCGGGCATTGTCGCATCGACCATCCATATTGCTCGCAGATGAGCCCACCGCGGCGCTGGATCCGATTACCGCGCGCAAGATCATGGCGGTGGTCATGGAGTTGATCAAGGGTCTTAAAATCACCCTGATAACAGCCAGCCACGATTGGGCGCATGTTTACAAGATGGACTTGCGAGTGCTCAAACAGGAAGCCGGGCCTGTCGAGAACGGTCGCATTTACCAGTCAAGCTTCAGCGACTGACGTACAAGCAATGGCCCAGT
>CAXBMV010000684.1:0-2157 GCA_963976575.1 uncultured Gammaproteobacteria bacterium
TGAAGGGCCATGGCCTCGACGAAGGCATATCGACACGCCTGCTGATTTACGCCGGGCAAATGGTCAGCGCCGGCGTCGATCCGGTTGCCGCCTGCCGCATGGCAATGGTCACGCCGCTGACAGACGATGTCGATATGCGCGATACCCTGTACGCGGCCATAGATACTTACCTGTAGGCTGGCGAAGCTGCAAATGTCTGGCGCTGTCGAAGCATTCCTGCAATCCCTGGACGACGACGGGCAACGTTTTGATCGCGCGGCACTTGCATGCCAGCAGGCTCAGCGAAACCTGTCACCCCGGGGTCTGGAAAATTACCTGGCCGGTGCACAGGCGCTATCCGAGCTTGCAAAGGGACCGGATCTGGTATTTGGCTATCTCGAGCAAATGCCCGGAGTTATCCGGGAAGTTGGCGAAGACGCCATTGCTGACGTTATCGAATCCATGATGAAACTGGCTTCGCTAACCTCGGCCGCAGTACTGCTACTGATACTCGGCAAGCTTCCCATGGTGGCAACACGCCTGGGCGACGCAGAATTGCTGCGCGCCTATTTGAAGCTGTTACATCAGCTGGCGGCTGGTGCGCCGCGCGGCTTAAGGGCCATGCAGGAAGTCATCGACGAACTTCTGCTGCGGCTAAGTCTGGGTGGATTGCGTCGCTGGGTTCACTGGGGGGCGCAAACCTACCGTCAGGATTTCGATGGTCAGAGCGCCTATTTTGCGCTGAAATCTGAAACGGCGAGGAAAATGCTGGAGCGCGAATGCCGCGGACTGTTATTCATCGATACCCAGCGCAAATTGAACGCTTACCTGCGCGCGTTATGGGCGGACGGCCTTACATCGAGGGTCGGCAAATCTATCTGCCCGATGCCTGCGATCGCTTTTTCGATATCGATGCGATCAACGTTTATCGCGCCGCGGCTGCGCATGCAGCGGCGCATCTATTACATACCCGGGTGGAGTTGGATAACGCGGATTTGTCACCAGCCCGGCAATGTTTTGTCGAGCTCTTTGAGGATGCGCGCGTCGAGTTTCTCGCTGCCGAAAAACTCCCAGGTTTACGCAAACTCTGGCTGGGATTTTTTCACCAGCTGCGCGAGTCGGCTTCGGTTATGCAGAATTTGCATCCGCTGCAAGTGAAGATGCTAGATCTTTCGCAGGCGCTGCTCGATCCGGATTATCGCGATGATGATGCTTCGATACAACGCTTTGCCGACGACTTTCGACTGCAGCTGGCAGAAAAGGCCGAGGATGCCAGAGTTTCACTGCGCAGCGGGCTGGCGTGCTACGAGTTCCTCAGCAGTCTTGTGGAAATGCCAAGCAGTCGTATCCTGCGCGAATCGCCGCTGCCTTACCGCGACGATAACCGCTATGTCTGGGAATTCGACGAATACAACGACGGTAAGCAGCTAGACGAGCAATTTGTCTGGAACAGGCCCACCCGGCGTAGAAAGGTATCGCTGATGGAAATGGTCAACGAGGTGGATTCGGAGCTGAAGGACGGAAGTCCACAGGAACTCTGGGTATTACCCACTGAACTGTTCCCTTATGAAGATCTGGGCAAGAGTTATAACCAACTGGAGGCGGCAGAGGCTCACTCCGAGCCTTATTACTACGACGAATGGGATTACCATGTACAACTGGCTCGACCTCACTGGTGCTGCCTCAGAGAGAAACAGCAGGGCCGGGGCGACGCCGGTGAAATGGATAATATTCTGCACAAGTACAAACATCTGGCCAACCGCATTCGCTACCTGATCGATGCGATGCAACCCCGCGGCATCGAACGTAAGCGCGGTTACGAAGATGGTGAGCTGCTCGACATCGATGCGGCGGTGTCGGCAATGATCGATATGCGTCGTGGTATAAGTCCCGACCCGCGCGTCAATATCCGTGTTACCCGGCATCATCGCGACCTCTCGGTACTGCTGCTGCTGGATTTGTCGGCTTCGACCAATGACAAGATTGGTTCGCTGCAGCAACATCAGGAGGGCTACCAGGCGCAGGCCAGTATTCTCGACCTGACGCGCGAGGCCAGCGGATTGCTGGCCTGGGCGATGGATGCTATTGGCGATCGTTTTGCGCTGCACGGGTTTGCCTCGGACGGTCGCGATGACGTGCAGTATTACCGTTTCAAGGATTTCGATGAGGCTTATGACG
>CAXBMV010000685.1:0-2153 GCA_963976575.1 uncultured Gammaproteobacteria bacterium
TGAATAGTTGACCATCTCTGGCGATATAGGGTCTCTGTCGATGGGGAATGATGACCGCCTGATCATCAAATACGCTATTTTCCATTGCCAAAGGTTCAAATACCTCTTGATGGATTATTTGTTTAAAATCCCGCTTTTTATCTGCCCCTTCCATGGCTGGTCATACAATCTCGATGGCAGCGTGAAAAGTATTCCCAGGGAAAGCGCCTTTCCCGATATCGACAAGAAGCAGCTTGGTCTTAAGACGCTGGACTGCGAAGTCTGGCATGGATTGATCTTTGTTCGATTCGGCGGCGACGGGCCATCCGTGGCGCAGCAATTTGCCGAAGTCGAAGAGGAAGTGGGGCTCTACAAAATCGAAGATATGCAGCCTCTGGACGAACCTTACAGATACGATTTCGACCTCGACTGGAAGGCTGTTTTAGATATAGATAACGAGGGTTACCACGTGCCTATCGGGCACCCGGAATTATTCGACCTGGTGGGCAGCAGCTACACCGACCAGAGACTGGAAAGCGGGTTGAGCCGCGCCTGGGGTAGCTTCGAAGGGCGCAAACACAAATCCGAGCAGGTACAGAATTATGTCGATGCCCTGCCCGAAGAAAGTTACCTGCCTGAATCGCATCGCCATCTGTGGGTTTACCTCGGCACGTTCCCGGGATTTGTATTAACCCTGTTCCCCGACCAGATAGAGGTGTACCAGATTTATTCCGCCGGCCCGCAGAAGAGCGTGATGGCAGGGGTTACCTATGCATTGGCAGACAGTCGCAAATCCATGCACAAGGCGCGGAAATTTAATCGTGACATCAATATGGAAGTTGGTGATGAAGACATCCGCCTGATCGAATGGGCCGCGCAAGGCATGCGCTCCAGCGCCTTTGAGCAGGTAGTCTTATCTGATCTGGAGCTGGGTGTGGCCGCGTTCCAGAATCAATTGCGCGAGAATCTTCCGGTAGTATCGTTGCCGCAGGCACCGCCGCAGGGAAGCCTGGCAAAGGTAAACGCCAGCATGCTGACAAAGGCTAAAGTCGCAGCCGTACGCTAATCCATGGCCCGAAATCCTCGATTCGACCCGCTTTTCGAGCCCATCAAGATTGGCCCGGTAACCGCGCCAAACCGGTTTTACCAGGTGCCGCACTGTAGCGGCATGGGTTATTTGCGCCCGCAAATGCTGGCGGCGATGCGGGGCGTCAAGGCCGAGGGCGGCTGGGGCGTGGTCTGCACCGAGTATTGTTCGATAGACGCAGGCTCGGATGAGTCGCCTTACCCGCACGCCAGCCTGCGCGATGACGACGATATCAAAAACCTGCGCTTGATGACCGAGGCGGTGCACCGTCACGGTTCGCTGGCCGGAGTAGAGCTGTGGTACGGCGGGCATAGTTCGGCCAACATGGAAAGCCGCGAAATCCCGCTCGATGTCGCCAGCCTCCCGAATACCTCCTCGCTGGGCATGCCGTTGCAAAGCCAGGCCATGTCGATTGCTGACATAGAGCATTTCCGGGGTCTATACCGGGCCGCGGCGCAACGCGCGCTGGCAGCCGGGTTTGACATCGTTTACGTCTACGCAACCCACCAGTACCTGATCAATAATTTTCTTTCGCTCGAGCTCAACCAGCGCGAAGACGAATACGGCGGCGCTCTGGAAAATCGGGTTCGCCTGCTGCGCCAGGTGATAGAAGATGTCGGCGAGATAGTCGCCGGGCGCAGCGCGCTGGCAGTGCGCTACTCGATACCCCGGGATTACAACCAGGATCCGGATCAATTGCTGGAGAGTTTCAAGCTTGTCGCCGAATTGCCCGACCTCTGGGATATCACGGTGAATGATTACCATCTGGAAATGGGCAGCTCGCGTTTTGTACGCGAAGCCTCCAATCAGGACGCGGTGGCCAAAATAAAATCACTGACATCGAAACCGGTGGTCAGCGTGGGCCGATTCACTTCTCCGGATACCATGCTTGCCCAGATCAATAGCGGCGTGCAGGATTTCATCGGTGCCGCGCGCCCCTCGATTGCCGATCCCTTCCTGCCCAGCAAGATAAACGAGGGCCGCGAAGAAGATATCCGTGAATGCATAGGGTGTAATGTTTGCTATGCCCACGATTCGCTGGGCGTGCCCATCCGTTGTACGCAAAATCCGACCACGCTACTTAAAA
>CAXBMV010000686.1:0-2144 GCA_963976575.1 uncultured Gammaproteobacteria bacterium
GGAGGGGTTGGAACGACGCAATCCAAACCAGCTGATCTGCGCTTCGGGGTCGGCGCCTATGCCGATGGTATAAATTTTCAAACCGCGCTCGGCGGCCAGCTGCGCGGCCTTGATCGGGGTAACTTCACCAGCGGTATTGGCACCATCGGTCATCAGTATGAGTACGCGTGCATGATCGGCTTTTCCATTCACGCGTTTTAGCGCGAGGCCAATGGCATCGCCTATCGCGGTGCGTTCTCCGGCCATGCCTATAAATGACTCCTGCAGCAGGCGATCGACCGTCCGCGTGTCGAATGTCAGCGGCGTCTGCAGGTAAGCCTGGCTGCCGAACAGGATCAGGCCGAGGCGGTCGCCGCGGCGACGTTCGATGAAAGCGCTGGCGACCTGTTTGGTCGCCTCCAGTCGATTCACCTGATTGCCATCGATCTTGAAATCGCCGGTGCGCATGCTATCCGATAAATCCACCGCCAGTACCAGGTCGCGCCCGCTGACCGGGATTTCCAGGGCTTCACCAAGCCATTGCGGGCGACTCGCAGCAAACAGTAACAATACCCAGATGAGCAAACTGAGCCAGCGCGCCCATTGGCGCAGCTGAGCCTGCTGCAGACTTGCCTCGCCGAGACGGAAGTCTTCGATATGGGGTACGCGCAGCGCAGCCTGGCGCATCAATGCACGCGCCGGCAGGGCGAAGTAAACCAGCAACGGCAGGGGTAACAGATAAAATATCCAGGGCCACTCAAGCTCGAACATCGATATACCTTTGCGGCAGCGCGCGCACCCAGCACTCGCTGCTCTGCAACAGCGCTTCGATATCGGCCTCGACTTCACGGCGATAGCGATCTTCACCGAGCAATCGTAATTGCGCTTCGCTGAATGACGCACCCGGCGCGAGCTGTTCGATGCGCGCCTGCCACTCGCTACCGCTGGCCGCGGCCACCTGCTCACGACCGTAATAGCTGATCAGGATGCGGCGTATCAACGCCGACAGCTCGCGCAACAGCAGGCGATCTTCGCTACCCTCGCGGGCAGCTTCGCGGATGCGCGCGATTTCGCGCAGCGACAGCGCCTTAAGCGACTTTCTGCGCAGCCGTTTCAGCAACCAGGGGGTCAGTAAAAGCAGCGCAATCAGGATCAACAATAACAACCACCATCCCGGTGCCGGCGGCCACCACAGACTGCTGTCGGGAAGATGGATGTCTTTCAGTTCTAACGGATTCATTTGCGCTGCTGCAGCCCCAGCCCGGTCTTCAATGCGCCCAGCATATCCTCGGCGGTAGACATGTCGATCAGGTAAAGCTTCAGCTCATCGCAGAGGCGTTGTAGTGCCTGCTGGTGCTGCTCGAAACGCTGACGATAGCCGTCGCGCAGCTTTGCGCTCGAGGTATCAATATCGACTTCGTCTTCGCCATCGGTGACGCGGTAATAACCGGCGCTCGGCAATTCCTGCTCGAAAGGGTCGAAACAATGCAGCATGACGACGTCATTGTGACGAGACAATTCGACCAGCTGGCTGCGACAGGCCGGATCGAGGAAGCGAAAATCACTGCACAGTAACAACAGGCTACCCGGGCGTGTCACCTGGCGCAGACGCGTCAATGCCTTCAGTCCGGCGGTCTTATCGCTGGCCCGTCGCCCCTGTCCCTGCCAGGCGCTGTGCTCGACCACGCGCTGGATGAAATGCAGCGCACTGCGCATACCGCGCGCCGGACGCGATTCGACATGCTGCTCCTCGGAGAAAACCAGATAACCGAGACGGTCGCCGTGTTGCACGCTGTTCCATGCGAGCAAGGCCGCCAGCCGTGCCGCCAGCACAGACTTGAAACAATTACGCGTACCGAAGTGCATGGAGGCGCACAAATCCAGCCACAGCAGTACCGGGCGTTCGCGCTCTTCGCGGTATACCTTGGTATGTGTTTGCCCGCTGCGTGCGGTGACGCGCCAGTCGATTGCGCGGATATCGTCGCCAGCCTGGTAGGGTCGGGATTCGTGAAATTCCATGCCGCGACCGCGAAACGCCGACAAATGGCCACCGGCCATCTGCGCCTTCACCGAGTTTGAAATCAGTGGCAGCGAGCGCGCGTCACGGTTCAGCCCGATCAGCGTGGACTGGCGTACCTTTACGATATCGTCGGCGTCGTCCATCG
>CAXBMV010000687.1:0-2133 GCA_963976575.1 uncultured Gammaproteobacteria bacterium
CTACGAGCGCTGGAATCAGTTATTAAGGGATTTCGAAGTACCCGAACTGGACCCGGCAAAAGACGAGGCCTTGCTGGAATACATGGCGAAACGCAAAAACGAAATTCCGGATGCCTGGTATTAGGGGGACCTATGCGTGCCTAGCGGCCGAGGGCCGCGTTGAATTCTTCGAAAGGCACGGGACGGGAAAAGTAGTAGCCCTGAAAATAATGACAATTGTGCCCGATCAGGTAATTTAATTCGTCTTCGGTTTCAACGCCTTCCGATACAACTGCCAACTTTAAATGCTCCGCCATGACGATGATGGTGTCCACTATGACCGCGTTTTCCGGTGAGTTGGTGATGTTGGTGACGAAGGAGCGATCGATCTTCAGTTCATCCACCGGCAGTCGATTCAGATAACTCAATGAAGAATAGCCGGTGCCGAAGTCGTCCAGAGAAAACGTGATGCCCAGTTCGCGCAGTTGATTCATGCTGTCTATGCTGTGTTCGATATTGGAAATCGCCAGCCCTTCGGTTATTTCAAGCACCAGCCTGCTGGGGTCTGCGCTGGTCTGCGCGATAATGTTTTTCAGCCTGCCGATAAATTCCAGGTCGGCAAACTGGCGCGGGCTGACATTCACCGAAAGCTTCACCTTTGATTTTGAATCTAACCTGGCCAGTTGTTCACAGGCGGAACGCAATACCCAGTCACCAATGGGTACGATCAAGCCGCTTTGTTCGGCCGTATCGATAAAATAGCCCGGTGCGACAACGCCTTTTTCCGGGTGATTCCAGCGCAGCAGGCTTTCGGCGCCACTGATTTGGTGGTTTTCGTCAAACTGGGTCTGGAAATAAAGCTCGAATTCGTTGTTATCCAGGGCCTGGCGCAAACCGCGTTCGACGCGTCGGCGACGCTCGACCGCTTCCTGCATTTCCGTGGAAAACAGGCGCACCTTGTCGCGCCCGTCTTTCTTCGCCTGATACATGGCAACATCGGCATACTTGAGCATATCTTCTGCGGAGACATTGGCCGGGAAAATAGCTATGCCTATGCTGATGGTCAGGTGAATTTCCTGATCATGGATGGTTAGCGGTGTTTCAAAAAGGCTGCGAATTTCCTCGGCGATTTTACTGGCGTGGGTGCTGGCGGCTTCCTGATCTTTGCCGAGGTCGCCGAGCAGCACGACGAATTCATCACCGCCGAGCCGGGCAGCAGTATCCTCGAAGCGTAAACGTTGGGTGATTTTTTTCGCCACCTGCACCAGCAGCTCGTCGCCGAAAGTGTGCCCCATCGAGTCGTTGATTGCCTTGAATCTATCCAGATCTATAAAGAAAACCGCGCCGAATCGATTGTGTCTTTCCGCCGTGGAAATTTCCTGCTGCATCGTCTCCAGCAGGAGCCTGCGATTTGGCAGTTCGGTGAGTTCGTCGTAAAGCGCCTGGTAGCGTATGGTTTGCTGGGCGAGCTCGCGTTGGTTACGCACGGTGAGCGATTCGACGATGGTTTGATTCAATCGCTTGGCCGATATCAGAATCATCACCATGAAATACAGGGTCATTAGCGTCATCGTCAGGCTGAGTTCGTTGGCATTCAGGTAAAACTGCAGCGCGACCGGCAATATGCTGAGAATGACGAAGCTGCGCGCCATGTTCAGTATCGCCGCCAGCGTTGTGATTGCTCCGGCGCTTATGCCGGCAACGACGAAGGCGAGAAAAACCTGATGGACGATGCTGTCGGGGGGATACAGCAGGATTCCGGCAGCAGCCCAGCAAAGACCCGAGGCCAATGCCGTGGCATAGGCAAGCTGATACCAAATCGCATCGAGTAACGGCGTATCGGGCAGGCGCTTGAAACGCTGATGAATAGTCAGGCGGACAAGCGATATCAGGTTGGTTACCAGGAACCAGCCGAGGATGGTGTCGTGGTCTATGACCTCCCACTGCACGATCGACAGGCACAGGCTGGCAGCCAGAATTGCCAGCAGCGAGCTCGGTACGGCGGAAAATGTATAACGAATTTGTTCGGACTTTACGTCAGACAGGGCGATAGATTCGGGTATTGCGTAAGTGGGATGACTGCTCATGATTGCCTTAAAGCCATTATTGCTTTTCTTGTTTGTGGATATAGACCGCGCCAGATCGAGAAAGACT
>CAXBMV010000688.1:0-2130 GCA_963976575.1 uncultured Gammaproteobacteria bacterium
CCGCCTGTGGAATCATTGGCAGGTAAATGATGACACGATCACCCTTGTCTACACCCAGTTGTCGCAGCATGCCGGCGCAGCGAGCTACCTCGTCGCGCAATTCGCGAAAACTGAATTTTTGCTGACTGCCGGTTACCGGTGAGTCATAAATCAATGCGGTTTGATCGGCGCGGCCATTGTCGACATGGTAATCAAGCGCGAGGTAACAAGTATTCAGTTCGCCATCGGCAAACCAGTGGTGGATGCCTTGTTGATCGACACTGAGTACCTGTTGGGCGGGTTTGAACCAATGGATCAGGCTGGCTTTATCGCGCCAGAAAGCTTGCGGATCCTCGACCGAGGCCTGATATTCCTGTTTATATGCCATTGTCGGTCCTCATGTCGAATGCGGGTAATATGCCGGGTGCTTGCCTATTCTGAAAGTCGGCTTTCGCGACCATAACACTGGTTCATGATATCGATAAAGCGCTTCGAAGGCGCGGACAAAAATTTGCCCTTGCGCGTTACTATGCCGTAGCTGCGTTTTGGGAAATACTGATCGACAGGAATGACATGCATTGCGGCACGGTCTTCGCTGGTAATACAGACATCGGTGACGATTGAAATACCCTGTCCAAGGCTCACATAGCGTTTGATCACTTCCCAGCCTCCGGCCTCCAGGGTGACACGAAAATTAACATTGTGTTGGGCAAAAACCATTTTAACTATATGCCAGGTACTGAGGTGGCGCGGCGGCAGGATCAGGCCATACTCTCCGATATCCTTGAGCCCGATTTTTTCCATTTGTGCGAGCGGGTGGTTCAGTGGAGTAATGACGACCGGGTTGTAGGTGACTATGGGGTCGTAAATCAGATCGTCGGGAACCTCTAGCATCGAACCGACCGCAAAATCAACGCTATCGGCACGCAGCATTTCCATGCCATTGCGACCGGTTTCATTGGCAAGGCGCAACTTGATCGAAGGGTACTGGCGCGAAAACAGTCCAACCGGTTCGGGTAGTACGTAGAGTATCGTTGATTCACCGGCAGCGATGTTGAGTTCGCCCGACGTCAGGTTGCCGCAATGGGCGTCAAAGGTTTCCTTGAGCCGGTCTATCCCCTGAACATGGGGCAGGCAAAGCTCGTAAAGTATGCTGCCTTCGGTGGTCAGGGTCAGCTTGGGGCCGCTGCGTTCAAACAACGAGGTATCCATTTCTACTTCCAGGGCATGGATTTGCAGTGAAATCGTGGGTTGGCTGGCGAATAGCGACTCGGCCGCACGGGTCATACTGCCAAGTTTGGCCGTCTGGCAAAACGCGCGCAATTTCTTTAAATGGTTCTGCTTGTAGTAAGTGCTGGGCATCGTTCGCTTCGTGGGAATTTATTATTGGATATTTAAATGCTGCCGGGTTGGTGCATAATTTTTTTTAATTATTATTTAGGACCCGGGTGAAGTCAATAACCCGGGGCCAGCAGCGGCGATCGGTACGGCAGCAGGATCTGGATCTATAAACAAACCAGGCAGGCGGCAGCAGCATGCTGGCTAGTATACCCCCGCGTACACCAGCGAAATCCACTTGTCTCCCTTGAAGATACCACCACCCCAGTTGGTCTCCAGATCGGCGAGAGGACTGGCGGCTATGGCCTGGTCGACAGTTTGGCCGCTATTTTTAAGTTTAAGCAGTCAGCCATAAGCCGTGTTCAGCATGTCGCGATATTTTTGCAAGTCGGCGCGGTTAGCCAGCGGCCCATGACCGGGGATGATCTTGCTGTTGGCATCGGTTATCGCCAGGATCATATCGGTCGCATTAATCACGCCGCGTAGCGAACCACCGTGTGCGACATCGATAAAAGGATAGAAGCCATTGAAAAAGACATCGCCGGCATGGACCACATTAGACGACTTGAAATGAATAATACTGTCTCCATCGGTATGCGCTGCGGCGACATGTATGGCCTGTACCGACTCCCCGTTGATATGAAAATGCATGTCGCTGGAATAGGTCAACAAGGGTAATGCCGCCTTGCTTGCCGGTGGCGACTTCATCCCGAAAGCTTCGATGAAAGATCCGTTCAAAAGGCGTTCGCGCACCTTGTCGTGCGATACCAGTATGCTACCGGACTTACCCAGGTTCTCGTTACCGCCGGTATG
>CAXBMV010000689.1:0-2128 GCA_963976575.1 uncultured Gammaproteobacteria bacterium
CGCAAGCAATACGAGGCCTTCAAACTGGAGCAGTGATTCCATACAGGTTTTTTATTCTTGTGGTAGCAGTCCCGAATAGTAGCCGAATCTGTTGACCAATCAATTAAATCTCGGGATTAA
Organism: uncultured Gammaproteobacteria bacterium; assembly: GCA_963976575.1. Classification (GTDB taxonomy): domain Bacteria; phylum Pseudomonadota; class Gammaproteobacteria. Next base: position 121 of record CAXBMV010000689.1, read on the forward strand.
CCGCGGACCCGATGAAATGTTGGCTGGAGAAACCCGGACAGATTTGTTTTTTGTTATACATTCGACGGCAATTTTCCTATAATCCGCGCTCATTTTTCACCCAGGCTGACATGGCTTTACTGGTCCAGAAATTCGGTGGTACTTCGGTGGGTTCGATTGAACGTATCGAAGCCGTGGCCGACAAGGTTATTGCTTACAAAGAGCAAGGTAACGATATGGTCGTCGTGGTTTCTGCGATGAGCGGTGAAACCAATCGACTGGTCGACCTCGCCATGCAGATCAACCCGAAGGCGCGCGGGCGCGAAATGGACGTATTGCTCACTACCGGGGAGCAGGTCACCATAGCCCTGCTTGCAATGGCCATCGAAAAACGCGGTTACGCCGCTCGCTCCTATACCGGCGGCCAGGTCAAGATTGTTACCGATAGCGCGCATAACAAGGCGCGTATCAAATCCATCGATCACGAAAGAATCACTGCTGACTTGCAGCAGGGGCGCATAGTCGTGGTTGCCGGTTTCCAGGGCGTTGATGAACAGGGCAACATCACCACGCTGGGGCGTGGCGGTTCCGATACCACCGGGGTGGCCCTCGCCGCAGCGCTCAAGGCGGATGAATGTCAGATATTTACCGACGTCGATGGCGTTTATACCACCGATCCCAGGGTAGTGCCGGATGCACGACGTCTGCATACCATCACCTTCGAGGAAATGCTGGAAATGGCCAGCCTCGGTTCCAAGGTGTTGCAGATCAGGGCGGTAGAATTTGCACAAAAATACGAGGTGCCGTTGCGTGTACTCTCTTCTTTCGAAGAGGGCGAAGGCACGTTGATTACCACAGACTATGATGCGGAAAATATTATGGAACAGGCGCTAATTTCGGGCATCGCGTTCAATCGTGACGAAGCCCAGTTAACCATCAATGGCGTATCCGATACACCGGGTGTTGCCTACCAGATACTCGGACCGATCGCCGAAGCCAATATCGAAGTCGACATGATTCTGCAGAATGTCAGCGCCGACGGTACCACCGACTTTACTTTCACCGTGCACCGCAACGATTTTGAGATCGCGCTGGCTTCGGTGCAGCAAACGGCTGAAAAACTGGAGGCAAGGGAAGTAAAGGGCAACAACAAGATCGTGAAGATTTCGATTGTAGGCGTGGGCATGCGCTCGCACGCTGGTATCGCCAGTCGCATGTTTGAACTGCTATCGCGGGAAGGCATCAATATCCTGATGATATCCACATCGGAAATCAAAATATCGGTTGTGGTCGATGAAAAATACCTCGAACTGGGTGTGCGTGCATTACATGAAGGCTTCGATTTAAAGAACGATAACTCCCTCACAGGATAGATAAAACCTATCGATACGACGCTGGCTTCGCCTATTGTTGTTGGGTAGAATGCTTGTCGGTCCAGAAAATCTGGTCCAAACATAATAAAAACTGAAGTTCCTGTCATGGAGACAGGTGTAGATTACTGCGATATTAGTTTGGAGAATTAGAATGCTGATTTTAACACGGCGTGTAGGGGAGACCTTGATGATAGGCGACGAAGTAACCGTCACTGTCCTCGGCGTCAAGGGAAACCAGGTACGAATAGGAGTTAACGCTCCCAGAGAAGTAGCAGTACATCGTGAAGAGATTTACGATCGCATCAAGGCAGAAGAAGGTGGAGTCGTTGCGGAAACCAGCGAAGAAGATCACCAGGGAAATACCGCCGAGGTTTAGTGCCAGGCGGGCTATAAGGCGACACAAGCTGTCGCTTTATTCAAACAATCAGAAATTCAAGCAATAGCCTTGTTAAACAGGCTATTGCATTGTAGTTTATGCGATATTCCGGGTAGACCCCCGAGTCAGTGTCGGGTAGCATGCGCGGTTCAGAATTTGCTCTGATTATCAGGCAATAACCAGATCTGGAGAGATGGCCGAGCGGCTGAAGGCGCGCCCCTGCTAAGGGCGTATACGGTAACGTATCGAGGGTTCGAATCCCTCTCTCTCCGCCATAAAA
>CAXBMV010000690.1:0-2127 GCA_963976575.1 uncultured Gammaproteobacteria bacterium
ATTCTGAGCGCATTCAATGGCACGGTGGCCACCACCGCACCCTTGCGCCGACACAGCGAACAGTCGCAGCGCCGCGGATCGACGATACCTTCCGGCATATCCAGCTCCAGTTCGACCGCGCCGCAGTGGCAGCTTGCCTTATGCTTTGCCCGGATGGCTGTTTCTCCAACTTGTTTGAGTTTCATGCTTTGTCTCGTTGTCTTTAGCTTTGGCGATTCAGGTTCACGCGGCTACTCACTCTCCTCGCATCGCCTGAGCCGGGCTCAAGCTTGCCGTATTTGCATCGACATGAAAAGTCCACAGGAAATAATTACTGCCCGTCAGTACCGCAAAAAACCAAGGCTTCATTCTTATCCAGGCTTGCAGCCTCGATCGATTCCCTTAAATGGTACTGGGGCCGGTAAACGAAACAGTGGTTCGCAATTGCGATAGCGGCTTATTCTTCTATCGATTCGAGGTATGCGACCGACGCCTGCCAGCCCAGCGCCCTGGCTTCTTCCAGCGGGTTACGGTAGTCATCGATGCGCGTCTTAACAGCGGGGTCAGCACCCGCTTCGATCAAAAGTTTCAAAGCGGCTACGTCTTGCCGCGCCGCGGCAAGATGCAGGGCTGTCCAGTCGTTGATGCCACGCTTGTTCAGCGGCGCGCCATGCTCTATCAATAGAGCGATCACCGCGTAACGGTCGGCACCAGCCCTGTCGATGGCGCTGAGCAGCGGCGTATAACCATCGTCACCGCGAAACGATAAATCCACGCCTTTATTCAGCATCCACTCGATCGACGCCAGGCAACCCTGATCGATGGCGTTGATGACCCAGTGGCTTCCACTAAAGTCATCGCAACCATCGGGAAAGTGATCAACGACATCTGCGGCTTCTTCGAGCTTCGCGATATCACCCGATTTGAGCAGGGCAATCAGGTAATCGTATTCGCTACTCATGCGCAAGCACCCGGCTTAATTGATCTTCTCTAGCCTGGCTTACATTCATCGACAATAATTTCAAAACCAGCCTCCTCGTTTTACCTGGCTGCGAGCACAAACCGATGGTTGCTTGCATGAAATGATGCCCAGCCGCACGACTTGCGCAATCGCTTTGAAACCGGATGGATGGATGGGGGGCAAAAAAGTCGAAGCTACTGTGTTTCAGGACAGGCGCCAGCGACATGGCTGAATACCCGCGAGTCGGCACAGGCCCCGGTCAGCAGACAGGCGCAGGCAATAACCGCGACATGAATGTGCATTCCTTTCATCCTGATTTCCCTGCTGCAATAACGTTTACTGCCATCAAGCTGGTGGTATCCATTACGATAACAATGGACAAGTTCGGCGACTGTATTTCGAATTGGCAGTTTAACCTAAAAACCCGGGATAGACTCGGGCTGCTCGCTTCATGAACCGCCGCTTGCCTCGGCTCTTGCCCGCTGGTAACTGTCGTAGGACTCGCTGTATTCCTCCTCGCAGGCTTGCTGTTCCTGTACAGGCAACTTGCTGCATTCGAACTGGCGATTCAACTGTATTGCGGTATAAATCTGGCGATTGCTGCAACCCGATAGCAGTATCGCCACCAGCAGCAGGATTTTGCTGTTCCTGCTGGTGGCGATACGCCAATGTTGACTCGGCTTAATGCCCGGAATGGCCCTGTCCATGGTAGGCATGCACCACCGCGTGGCCGCGGCCTCGGCTAATCAACCAACGCACCACCGGAAAAGCTGCCAGCGCCGCAATCGCAAGTGCCAGCGCCAGACTGCCCCAGAACAAGGGTTCGTCGAGGTTGGCATCCATCGCCCCGGGGATCATCAGCATGATCGCATTATCAACAATTTCCATGATGGTTATTGACGCAGTGTCAGCGGCAAAAGCGAGGCCGAGCGCAGTGCGCATTTCAATACCAGCCTTCAACAGCGGCAACATGGTGAGCAGGCAAGGTGGCACTGAAAGCTGTGCGATTGAGCGAGGCTGCTGCTTGATGATTATTGCCGTGTTCGGCATCTGCATGGTGCTGGCCGTGTTCAGACGGCATATGGTGCTGTGCGTGATCCATTGTTTTTACCCCCTAGCGGCAAACCAGGGCTACAAGCCACAATGACTGGTTGCCTTTTGTTGCAACAACCAATACGGCACTCGCG
>CAXBMV010000691.1:0-2119 GCA_963976575.1 uncultured Gammaproteobacteria bacterium
TTATTTAACAAGGGCATCAATAAGCGTTTTGCCGAAGAATTGATTATCGAGGGCAACCTGCTGTTCAAGCATACCGACATGGATATTCGCTTTTCCAGGCCGATCATCGCCGGAGATTACTGGCGTTGGTGGGAGAAACGATTGCTGCCCAACCTGGTGCATGGCTTCGACACGCTGGACGAGCTATTCGAGCTGAAGCCCGGCAACGGAAACTGGGCCGGCAAGATACACGCTCTCGGCATGAAGGTGAAATCCAACAAGGTACGCGATGACTACATGCGCTCCATGTACGAAGCCGTTACCATCAATCTCAGTCATATAGCCTCGCTGATTACATTAAAACTGTTTCAACAGGGCTTGCGCCGCATAGACAGCAGTCGCTTTCACAAAATGCTGTATATCAGCATCAAACGCCTGCAACAAAGCAATTACCATTTACACCGCAGCCTGCGTAATCCCGAGGAATACGATGCCATCATCAACAAGGGCAGCAGCCGTCTTGACCAGTTCCTGCTGACGGTGAACAAGATGGAGTTATTACACACCGAGCAGGGTGAATACGTGCTCGACAAGAAGCTCATCCAGGATTTCGAGATCGACGAAATTCGCACCGAGAACCTGATCAGCGTCTACGCCAACGAAGCCAGTCCGCTGTCGACACTGGGTGCTCTGGTCGACGAGGCTATAGCCGAATCCGACAGCATCGGCGCCAGACAGCTGGCTGACTACCTGTTCAATGACGAAATTCTCGCGCTGGACTGGGACCGGAACTCGTTTAACAAGAAGCGCCATGTCGAAATCAATTCGCAGCAAAGCGCGAGCGCCGACGCCAACTGGTTTTTCCTCAAGTCGGAGCGCGAAGATGCCAGCGCGGTGCTACTCATACACGGATTTCTGGCAGGACCTGCCGAGATGAAGAGTCTGGGTGAGCGCCTGCATGCCGAAGGACACCATGTGCTCGGGGTGCGTCTGAAGGGTCACGGCACTTCGCCCTGGGATTTGCGCAGCCGCAACTGGCAGGACTGGATGGCTTCTGTAGAACGCGGTTACGAAATCATCAGCGCTTACAGCGACAGCCTGCACATAGTCGGATTTTCGACTGGTGGACTGCTCGCATTGAAACTCGCCGCGGGCCATCCCGGCGAGCATATCAAGTCGGTTAGCAGCGTTTCTGCGCCGGTTATTTTTCGTAACAAGAATCTGATTTTCGTACCCCTGCTACACCGTGCCAACCAACTGGTCAGATGGGTGTCGGCGGAAGGTCTGGTGCCATTTAGACCCAATAAGTCGGAGAATCCGGAGGTCAACTACCAGCACGTGCCGATCAGAGCCCTGTACCAGCTACAGCAATTGATTCAGCGTATCGTCGAGAAAGGCTTGCGCATAGACGCCGATGTTCACCTATACCAGTCGGATGAGGATCCCGTTGTCGAAGCGCGCAGTGTTAAAAAACTGTTTGACCTGATCGACGCCGATAACAAGGAAGTGATCGAAATTCACAGCGACACCCATGGCATCGTCTACCGCAATATCGACCAGGTCCAGCAAAAGATTTGTGCAAGCCTGGCGCCACCGAAGCGGTGAATCCCGGCTAGCGGCTACTGACGCACACCCTCGATATTTACTTCGATTTCGATTTCCCCCACCCATTCGGGCATGGCGAAATCTGCTGCATTGAAGCGGGCCTGCCCGCGAAAGCCGCTGCGATAGCCACCCCAGGGATCCTTGCCTTCGCCTACCTGGCGCAGCTTGATTTCTAAGGACCGGGTAACATTGCGAATGGTCAAATTGCCCTTGAGAATATCCCCGTCTGCTGACGCACTGTAGCCGCTGCTGACAAAATGCATCTGCGGGTACTTGCTCACTTCGAGAAAATCGACACTGCGCAAATGCTTGTCACGCTCGGCATGGTTGGTATCGATACTGCTGGCATCGATAGTCACTTCCACGCTGGAAGCCGCGGGATTATCCCTGTCGTGGCTGAAACTACCGTCGAATTTGTTGAATCTACCGGCAATATAGGAAAAACCGAGGTGATTGGCCCTGAAGGTAATCGACGCGTGTTGCCCGCTGATATCGATTTTATAATTGGCAGCCATTGCCGGTGACAGCAGTATCG
>CAXBMV010000692.1:0-2114 GCA_963976575.1 uncultured Gammaproteobacteria bacterium
AGCCGCCATTGGAGACACCATAAACACCGGCCGAGACGCGTTCGATACCGCTGCTACGATTGGAGGCAAAATAAAGTCCCTGCTGATCACCGAACAACAGGTTGAACCCGGAATAGCTGGCGCCGCGCTGCTGCAACTGCTGCAGATAAGCCTGCGCGTCGACTTCGCCCTGCAGGTATCCCAGTGGCAGATCACCGCGCGAGAGCGCTCCCGGCGTCATGCCGCCAGGCTCGCGTACATTGGTCACCGCAGCGAAGCGGCCGCGGCGGTTCACCCCCAGCCAGGTGCCGCCGGCCTGCAGGTCGCGCCCGGCAAAGACATCGGGGTGATCCTGCCACCAGTGCGCATTCTGCGCGGGGCGCGCGTAAAACTCGTCGCGATTGGCGATTACTACCAGCGGGTAGTGCGGGTGTTGCTCTATCGCGAAAAGAATCAGGCACATATTGGATTAGTATCGATAACCAACTAGGTGACAGCCTTACATCAGGTGGCCAACTGGTCTATCGCGGGCAATGGCTCGTCGTTTATTGCGGCTTCAAATGAACGCAGGCGTTTGTAAACCGACAGTAACTGCACAATCGTCGTCCAGGAATTGACCAGGTATTGAAACGAATTACTGACCTGGCTGAAAGCGGTCAGGATTTGCTGCAATATGCCAAAGGTAATGGCGCCAGCGGCTATGGTCGGTATCAACAGGATGTAGACGAATATATTGTCGGCCTGCAGGTAGAGCATGCGCGCCACGTTAAAATACATGTAATTGAAATAGAGACGGAAGTAGTTTTTGCGAACATTGGCGAAGAGTTGCTTCAAGGTCGGTGGTTGAGCTCTGTTGTTATCGTCTTCGCCGTAAACCAGTTCTTTGCGGAAAGCCGCCTCGACGCGCTGGTTCTTGAATTCCAGTCCCGGTAACTTGATGCCGACCAGGGCGAGTAAACCGGTACCAAAAACAGACCAGACCAGCGCGGCAATAAACAGCGGGTGCGCAATCGTCCCCACCAGGGGTAACTCGCTGACGTATTCGGAGAGCACCCAGAGTACCGGCAGGAAGGCGAATAATGTCATCACCGCATCGACTATAGATACGCCCAATCCTTCCATGATCTCGGCAAAACGCATGGTGTCTTCCTGTATGCGCTGCGAGGCACCCTCGATGCTGCGCACCTGTTCCCACTGGGCGGTATAGTAATCATTCATCGCGGTGCGCCAGCGGAAAATGTAATGGCTGACGAAAAAGCGGGTGACGACATAGAGAAAAATGGCGAGGAATGCGATTTCGGCAAAAATGACAATCAGGTCGAAGAGTTGCTCCGAGGTCGATGTAATGGTTTCCGCCGAGCGAACCGTTTTTTCAGCGCCCTCGTTGGCTGAGCCGCTCAGCGCGTTCTGCACCAGATCGAAGAAGGGGCGGCGCCAGTTATTGATGGCCACCGAAACCTGTACCGAAAAGTAGGTGGAGAACAGGATGAATGCAGAGCCGAGTATCGACCACCATTGCCAGGGGTGATTGGCAACGCGGAACCAGAATGCCGCGAACAAGGCGGTACAGGCAAAGTAATAAAGGTAAAACAGCAGGAAGGAATCGCTAACAAAATGTCCGAGGCCGATGACCGGATCCTGCGTCGACAGGTCCAGGCCGAGAAATGCACCAATCTGTTCGTTGAACCCGTACCAGATAAAACAGCAGACCGCGGTATAGCCGATCAGCGAGGTGAAGAATAGCCGCGGATTTGGAAAAAATGATTTAAACATTTACGAATTCTCGAGTGGTGACATGGTTGGTAGTGGACGGCAACTATTAATAGACAGGAGATGCGGGTATAGATTCAAAGCGAATCCTCAGCGCTGTTGGCTGGTAAATGGGCGTCTACCAGGGTCCGCATCATTTCCAGGTGCGCAGGCTGGTCATTCAGGGCAGGGATATAGCTGAATTCCTTGCCGCCCATGCGAATATATTCCTCGCGGTATTCGACTTCGATTTCATCCAGGGTTTCCAGGCAGTCGGCGGAAAAGCCCGGGCACACGACGTCTACATCGGTTATGCCGCGCTGCACCAGCCCCTGCAATACATCCGCGGTATAAGGCTGTATCCAGGTTTGCTTGCCGAAACGAGA
>CAXBMV010000693.1:0-2105 GCA_963976575.1 uncultured Gammaproteobacteria bacterium
AGACAAAAATACTCTGGATTTTCATCAATGCGGCCATACGCAGGGCGTTACGCGCATATTCCGAAAACATTAAAAAGGTGGCGCCGAATGGAATGAATCCACCATGCAGCACTATGCCGTTGAGCATCGCTGACATGCCGAATTCACGCACCCCGTAATTGACATAGTTTGCCTCGGGCTTGTCTGCGCGTAGTGGCTTGAAACCCGACCACTCGGTCAGGTTGGAACAACCGAGATCAGCGGATCCACCGATCAGTTCCGGCAACAGCGGCGAAAAGGCCTCGATACAGGCCAGGGACGCCTGACGTGTGGCCTTGTCTTCGCCCGCCTCGTTCACAGAGGCGATGAATGCGTCGCTGCTCTCGGCCCAGTTTGCCGGCAGTTCACCCTGACAACGCCGCTCGAACTCTGCAGCCAGTTCAGGGTGCTCGTTGCGATAGGCAGCCAGTTTTTCATTCCAGGCATCCTCGGCCTTCTGTCCGGCCTCGCGATGGTTCCAGCCCTGGTAAACCTCTTCGGGGATGACAAAGGGTGCATGCTCCCAACCCAGCGCCTCGCGCGTCAGTGCGATTTCCTCGTCACCGAGCGGCGCACCATGACAGCCATGGGTTCCCGCCTTGTTCGGCGAACCCATGCCTATTATGGTTTTGCAACAGATCAGCGATGGCTTCGCGCTAATCGCACGTGCCGCCTCGACCGCAATTTTGATCGCATCGGGATCATGGCCATCGACCTCGACCACATGCCAGCCATAAGCATCGAAACGTTTTGCGGTGTCGTCTTCAAACCAGCCTTCGACCTTGCCGTCGATGGAAATACCATTGTCATCCCAGAAGGCGATCAGCTTACCCAGGCCCAGCGTGCCGGCCAGCGAACAGGCTTCGTGGGAAATACCTTCCATCATGCAGCCGTCACCCAGGAATACATAGGTATGGTGATCGACGATATTGAAGTTTTCACGATTGAAGCTGGCAGCCAGAATGCGCTCGGCAATGGCCATGCCCACGGCGTTGCTGACGCCCTGTCCAAGCGGCCCGGTGGTGGTCTCTATGCCGGGGGCATAACCGTGCTCCGGATGTCCGGGTGTCTTCGAATGTAACTGGCGGAAATTTTTCAGATCTTCGATCGCGACTTCGTAGCCGGTCAGGTGTAACAGGGAATAAGGCAGCATCGATCCGTGCCCGTTCGACATAACGAAACGGTCACGATTGGGCCATTCAGGATTGCCTGGATTATGGCGTAAGAAATCGTTGTAAAGCACCTCGGCGATATCCGCCATCCCCATCGGTGCACCGGGATGACCCGATTTGGCCTTTTGTACGGCATCCATACTCAACGCCCGAATTGCATTGGCAAGCGTTTTACGTGATGGCATAGGTTGCTCCCGAAACTTGGTTTACGTTCGTAAGCCCCTGATTTACAAAGGCATATCCTTTTCCTTCCGTCCCTTCCCAGCGTCCCAGACTGCGAGTGCTTATGCACTGCAACTGGCCGGACCGGCGACAAGGCGCGATATTCTCTCGTAAATGCAAATTGACAGCAACCGCAATTATTGCCGGAGCTCCGGACAAGTCTCTGTCGGCTTCATTCGGTAGGTGTAATTTGCCCGACTGTTACATATAATGCGCTTTTTCCAGCGCAGCTTAACGGGGTAAACATGTCGGGTTCCTATATTTTCACTTCCGAATCAGTTTCAGGTGGCCATCCTGATAAATTGGCCGACCAGATTTCTGATGCGGTACTCGATGCCCTACTGCGACAGGATCACAGATCGCGCGTTGCCTGCGAAACCCTGGTAAAAACCGGCATGGTCATGCTCGCCGGAGAAATCACCACCAACGCAGAAGTCGATTTCGAGGCGCTGGTCCGCAAGACTGTCAGCGACATAGGTTACAACAATCCGGAATGCGGCTTTGACGGCAAGACCTGTGCGGTGCTTACAGGGCTTGGCAAGCAGTCAGGCGACATCGCCATGGGCGTCGACGAATCTGACGACCGCGAACAAGGCGCTGGCGACCAGGGTCTGATGTTCGGCTATGCCTGCAGCGACACCGACGTGCTCATGCCTGCGCCGATTACCTATTCGCACCGCCTGGTGCGTAAAC
>CAXBMV010000694.1:0-2086 GCA_963976575.1 uncultured Gammaproteobacteria bacterium
AAGGTCAGGGGCTGGTGATCGGTTTTTACGAACAGGCCTGCGAGCCCTGGGCGGTGGATGGTACGCGTTGGGATTTCGGCCACGAATTGCTGGATGAAAATCTGGACCGTATCAGCGACTCGATGGAGTTTGCTTTCAAGCGCTTTCCGGCGCTGGAGAAGGCTGGCATCAAGACGATTATCAACGGCCCCTTCACTTTTGCGCCGGATGGTAACCCGCTGGTAGGTCCGGTGCCCGGGCTGCGCAACTACTGGTCGGCCTGCGCGGTTATGGCCGGCTTCAGCCAGGGGGGTGGCGTCGGTCTGACCCTGGCCGAGTGGATGATCGAGGGTGAGCCCACGCGCGATGTCTTCGCCATGGATGTGGCGCGCTTCGGCGATTACTGCACGCCTTCCTACACCCGCCTCAAGGTACGCGAGAATTACCAGAAGCGATTCAGCGTGTCCTACCCCAACGAGGAATTACCTGCCGCGCGTCCGCTGGATACCACCCCGGCCTATGCCATATGGCAGCGCCACAACGCCGTTTTCGGCGCCGGCTATGGCATGGAGCATGTCAATTATTTCGCCCGCGAAGGCGAACAGGCCTACGAAATTCCGAGTTTCAGGCGCTCCAATGCTTTTGATACCGTCGGCGAAGAAGTGCGCGCGGTGCGTGAGGGCGTCGGCCTCAATGAGATACACAATTTCGGCAAGTACGAGTTCAAGGGGGAGGGCGCCGCTGCTTTTCTCGATCGCATCATGGCGGGAAAGATTCCAGCCCCGGGCCGTCTCAGCCTGAACCCGATGCTGAGCCCTGCAGGCAAGATTATTGGCGACTTTACCGTCGCCTGTGTGCAGCCCGGGGTCTATCAGGTGACCGCTTCCTTCGGCGCGCAGGCCTATCATATGCGCTGGTTCGTGCAGCATCTGCCGGATAGCGGAGTATCGCTGACAAACATTTCGAAACAGCGTATCGGTTTTCAAATCGCCGGACCCAAGGCGCAGCAACTGCTAAGCCGCGTGACCCTCGCCGATGTTTCGACCGCGGCCATGCCGTTTCTGTCGGTGCGCGAAATCGATGTTGGTCAATGCCAGGCGATAGTGCAACGCGTCAGCTACACCGGCGATCGTGGTTACGAAATCTATGTGCCCTGGCATCATCAGGCAGCGCTTTACACGATTCTCAGCGAAGCCGGTGCAGACCTCGGCCTGCGTCCCTTCGGCATGCGCGCGATGATGAGCCTGCGCCTGGACAAGTCTTTCGGTTCATGGATGCGCGAATACAAACCTGACTACATGCCGCTGGAAACCGGCCTGGATCGATTTGTTGATTATGAAAAGCCAACCGATTTTATCGGCAAGGCGGCGGTGCTGGCGGAGAAAGAGCGGGGCGTCACGCGCAAGCTGTGCAGCTTCATCGTCGAAGCCAGCGATGCCGACGCGGTGGCCTGGGAACCCATCTGGCATGATGGCGCTGTGGTTGGTTACGTCACTTCGGGTGGTTATTCACATTACTGTGAGAAAAGCATTGCCTTCGGTTTTCTGCCGGTGGAATTGATCGAAGAAGGTCGCCAGGTTGAAATCGAGATTCTCGGTGAAATGGTTGCCGCGACGCTGTATAGCGAACCTCTGTTTGATCCGCGCAATGAGTATTTGCGGGGTTAAGAAGCTATTTCGGCCCGGCCGTACTGAAGATTCGTTAAATCGTAGCAACTCTATAAAAGAAACGTCATCCCGGAAGGCGCGCAGCGCCTGTCCGGGATCTCCAAACGGCATCGCGTCATGCGTCGGGAGATCCCGGACAACGCCTGCGGCGTTTCCGGGATGACGAACGAGGATTGGAGGACTGCCTGTAGCAGGCATTGTTCAGGGTAGGGATGTATCGCCAGTGGGTTTTTGCGGAGCGCGCTGAGGGATGAGGGTAGCCAGGCTTGGTATGGGGTTGTGGCGTTCTGCGAACGCGGCTTTTTTAACTGGGTCCCGCGGTCTAGCCGCGGGATGACAGAGTGTGGCTTTTGACAGGTTGGGCTCCTGGTTGCCCCTTAACAAACTAAACGTCATCCCGGAAGGCGTGCAGCGCCTGTCCGGGATCTCCAAACGATGTC
>CAXBMV010000695.1:0-2086 GCA_963976575.1 uncultured Gammaproteobacteria bacterium
GACCCCGGTAGCGGCGACCAGCTCTGATCTGTTTCAGCCGAGCCTGACCCAATCGGATCTGGAAGTGACTCAGTCGGCGCAGGATAAGCTCGCAGAAATCATTTCTCAAACCGATGAAGATGTCTCCTCCATCCGCATATATATCAGCGGCGGCGGATGCGGTGGCATGTCTTACGGAATGACTTTTACCGAAGCACAAACCGACTTCGACACAATCTTGCATTTTGACAGCTTCAAGGTTCTGGTCGACGTGGTTGCACTCAATTATTTAAAAGGTGCCCAGATCGACTATATCCAGGAAGAAGGCCGCGAAAGATTCGTCTTCAACAACGTCTTTGCAGAAACCGGTGGCACCGGTGCCTGTGGTGGATGTGGTGCAGCCGGCGGCTAGCCTGTTAAAGTCAGAAAATCAGTAACTGCAAAACCCGGCGTCAAGTCGGGTTTTGTGCTTCTGGTAGCCCCCTCGGGCAGCTACCGCATTGCCCCCTATGTTTCAGCCGCCAGCGCACTGGGCATGGGTATTGTTGTTGTATCCAACAGCGAACACTCGCTGGTTGCCTTTGCCACCATTATCGACGAAATCGATTCGTTGACGATTGCCTGCGTTCTGGCTACGGACGACAGTTGCGTGGAACTATGCAGCCGTCTCGCCAGTCATCTCGGGTTACCGCATAACAGCCCGCTCGCAGCCGAACTGACACATCGCAAAGACCTTGCCCGCGAGGCACTACAACGGGCCGGGTGCAATACGCCGCAGTTCCAGGTTTTACCAATAAAGCAAATCACCCCTGAACTGCTCACCATAGACTTCCCGGTGGTACTAAAACCGCTAGGCCTGTCGGCCAGTCGCGGCGTGATACGTGTTGATTCCGACGCGACCCTCATCGCAGCCAGCCGGCGTATCGAAGCAATACTGGAATCCAGCGGCCTGCGGGGCTTTACCCGCGACCATCTTTTGATCGAATCCTATATTGATGGCGCAGAATATGCGATCGAGGGATTTATGATGGATGGGCATTTCCAACTGCTGACCATATTCGATAAACCAGAACCGCTAACCGGCCCCTATTTCGAGGAAACCTATTACCTGACACCGGGAAAGCTGGTCGGGCAGGCTAAGCCGGATTTGCTCACCGAGGTGGCCCGTTGTTGCAGCGCCTATGGCCTGCACCAGGGTCCGGTGCATGCCGAGGCACGTATATCAGCGGATGGCAGGGTGACCTTGCTCGAACTGGCGGCTCGCACCATCGGTGGTCAGTGCGGGCAACTCATTGAGTTTTCGCTGCGGCACAAGCTCGAAGAACTGGTAATCCAGGGTATGTGTGGACAGTTACCGGAGTTGCACAACAAAGGCGAATCGGCCGGGGTGTTGATGATACCGGTCACCGATGCCGGTATTTTGAAACGCGTCGAAGGCCTGACCGAGGCGATGCAGGTCGAGTATGTCAAAGACATAGAAATCCATATCAGGCCGGGATATGAATTGATCCCGTTACCGGAAGGCAGCAGTTATCTTGGATTTATATTCGCGCAGGCCCCTGATTACGAGCAAACCTACTCTGCGTTAAAACAGGCTTATGCCAGGTTGCGATTTATCACCCAGGCAAAATGGGACCTGGAATCTATCGCGGGATAGGTTTATTTCTTTGCGCCCGGCGGGCGGAATCCCTCTGGTTGTTGCCCCATATCACCTTCCTTGAAAATGAAGCCCAGCATGTGCTGCTCCAGAATCGCGAGACTGGCAGGGTCTATGGTGGATAACCCGTTTTCATTGATAATCATGGTTTGCCGCTCGATCCACTTTTTCCAGCCTTCCGCCGAGACGTTGTCGAATATCCGTTGACCGAGTTCACCCGGGTAAGGCACCTTCTCCAAAGCTGGGGCTTCTTCGCCGAGCACTATACAATTCACCATTCGAGACATAAATCCTGCACCAATAAAAAAGCAGCCGGGGTTCGACTGCTTATTATGATAGCAAAGTTATTGCTAATCAGAAGGCATAATTGAGGCCCAACGATAATACCGGGAAAAGCTCCAGTTCATCGAGATCGGCTTCGGCATCGCGCTGGGCGGCATTCAGCCTGTC
>CAXBMV010000696.1:0-2083 GCA_963976575.1 uncultured Gammaproteobacteria bacterium
GCGAAAAAAGATGACGCCAAAATCACTATAAGCCTGGCGAATCTCGGCAAATTGTTCGTCGCTGATACCAGCGGCTATATCGACCCCGCAGATTTCCGCCCCCAGCGCCGGACTTAAACGGTTAATTTCGATAGTCTTAAAACCTGTCATCAGAGCAGCACCATTTCATTTGAAATTCGTGACATCACCTCGGCCCCCAGCCTCGGCTTCAAGTTCGCCAAGATACTCCGTAAAAGCGGCTGCGTGCAAGTATTGCAGGCAGACAACTTCGAGGCGCTCAACCACCACCGCATTCAGTCCCCGGGGGGTACCAGTACCAGTTTTCCGGTATGCTTTTTTTCGATGAAATCCTGCTGTGCCTGAGCTATCTCCGCCAGCGGGTAGCTGGCCGCAACAACGGGTTTGATTTCGCCCGCTTCGATATAGGACACCAGGTTTTCAAATATGTACAGCCGAAGAAAGATAAATCCTTCAGATAAAGACTGC
Source organism: uncultured Gammaproteobacteria bacterium (assembly GCA_963976575.1). GTDB lineage: Bacteria > Pseudomonadota > Gammaproteobacteria. The sequence goes on from CAXBMV010000696.1 coordinate 487, forward strand.
GCACATCCAGCTCTACCAGTGGCCCGGCTATGGCGCCGGCCGTGGCATAGCGACCGCCAGGGCGCAAAACATCGAGCAACTGTGGCCAGCCCGGTCCCGCCACCAGATCTATGACCACATCCACCGAATCAGAACCCAGGCTGTCGACAAGATCGGCATCACGATCGAGCACTTGATCGGCACCCAGCGCCTCCACCGAGGCGACCTTGGCGGCCGAGGCCAGGGCGATTACCTTTGCGCCGCGTCGCTTCGCCAGTTGTACAACAGCCGAACCGACGCCGCCCGAAGCACCGGTAACCAGCAGGGTCTCGGCCGTCACCGAGGCGCGTTCGAGCAAACCCTCGGCGGTGGAATAAGCACAGGGAAAAGACGCCAGCTCGATATCGCTCAGCTCGCTTTCGACCTTGATCGCATCCACCGCATAAGTCTTTGTAAATTGGGCAAAGGCGCCATCGCATTCGGAACCAAAAGTGCGACAGGCGTAACCGCTTGGAAGTCCAGTGGTCTGTATGCTCCGCACCAGCACGCGTTCACCGATACGCGAAGCGCTTACGCCCTCGCCTGTCGCGACGATATGGCCACAACAGTCGGCACCCTGAATGCGCGGGAACTGCAGTGCAACACCGCTCCAGCTGGCATCGCTGGCGTCGACATCTTCATAGCCTGCCGCTCCGCCGGCGTTGGTGGCGCTCTTGATCGATTTCGAATACCAGCCGATGCGGGTATTGATGTCCGTATTATTTATGCCAGCGGCACCAACGCTAATGAGCACTTCACCTGCCTGTGGTTCTGGTAAAGGCACATCATCGCGGTATTCGAGCATGTCCACACCGCCATGGCCTGTGAGCACTACTGCGGCCATGGTTTGTTGAATATCTGTGTCTACTTCCATTTAATATGAGTCCTCTGGGATTGCCTGCGGTTTAAATACGAAGTGTCGATTTCAAGCAGTATATAAAACTGGCAGACCAAGATTAGGAATGAACTCGCCGGAAGCGATTTGAAAAAAGGTCCGGTATCAGGCCAGTCTCGCTACGGCATCGCCTGCAGACTACAGCCGCGCCTTCGGGCAGGCTGAAGTCAAGCTGCGGCTCCGTGGCAGCGTTTGTATTTCTTCCCCGACCCACAGGGGCAAGGCTGATTTCGAGAAACCGGTTGCTGCTTGCTGGCTGCTGTCGCCGGTTTTTTTCGAGCCTGCTGATTCATGCTCATAAATTCGTCGCGAACCGCAGGTGCCACAGCGGCGCTGAAAATCTTGAAGAAAATAATATCCTTCACCGGAATCGCGTTAGAGGCGGTAAAAACCGTGTCCGGTAATGATTGTATCCTGGCCGCATAATGCTCCAGCAGGCCCGCATAAGCCTCCGCCCCGGAGTCCTGGTAGCCATGCAGGTAGAACTGGCTTCGCCAATCTTTACTCAAATCGAAAAGAACCTGAGCATAGGCATCGGCTGCGGCCTGCGGGTTGGATTTATTCGCAGTGAAATCCAGTAGTAAACCCTCCACCAGTCCGTCCATATCACCCGGGCTCATCACCGGGGTATTGTTGAATCTCTCGGTGGCTATGCTGACAGACTTTCCTTTTTGATAGCTTAGC
>CAXBMV010000697.1:0-2068 GCA_963976575.1 uncultured Gammaproteobacteria bacterium
GTGCTGACCTCGACGGTATGGGCTGAAGGATTTGTCGAGATCGCCGAGAACCAGACACTGCGCGCTGGTGAAACGGTGAGCTATTTACCCTTCGCCCAGTTTTTCGCTTGAGGTAGTTATGTTGATCAAGGTTCAGAGCAATGATTTTGATGTCGCCGAGGTAAACCGGGAGCTACAGGCAGGACGCAGGAATGTCGGTGCCATAGCCAGTTTTATCGGACTGGTTCGCGATCTCGAAGGTGACCCGTTGCAGCAAATGACATTACAGCATTATCCGGGCATGACCGAAAAGGCGCTGCAGAAAATCGCAGAAGAAGCTGAGCGGCGTTGGCGCCTGATCGATCTCGCCATTATCCATCGCGTCGGTGAGTTGAAACCAGCCGACCAAATCGTTTTGGTGTCGGTGCTTAGCGCGCATCGTGGCGATGCGTTTTCCGCCTGTGAATTCATCATGGATTATTTGAAAACCGAGGCGCCCTTCTGGAAGAAGGAAGTCAGCGAAAAAGGAGAACGCTGGGTAGAATCCAGAAATAGTGACACAGTCGCTCGCAAAAAATGGGAAAATTGATTAATATTTCGACTTTAAAGCGGTAACTGCTATAAAAACAAAGCCGTAGCACTATCCCTGGAGTCACGAAGCTGTGGTATGACCCGTGAATTACATAACACCAGCTAAGCAATCACTGCTGCCCGTTATCACCCACCAGCCAGCGGCCAGGCCGCCGGTTGCGACTACTGCTGTTGCAGGCGAAAATTCTGATGCGACGCATAAACAGCCCTCGACTTATGTCTATCGAGGCGAAGTCCTCGATACCGTTTCCAAAGACAGGCGTTACCAACCGCGTTCCAACCTGCAGATCGCTGCGCAAAATCAGCGCGCTATCGATACTTATTTAAGCGTGTCAGAGCAATTGCCTGCGCCGGACGAGATTCTCGACCGCTACGTATAGCTGTCTGCTAGGCTGCCCCGTATTAAACGCATTTCGCTGCCCGACGAAGCGCTTTCCTCTGCTACAATGTCCGTCCGATTTTTAACGCCTGCCAGTAATGGATGTATCCCATTTAATCGACTCACTGAATGATCGCCAGCGCGAAGCCGTCAGCGCGGATCCCGGCCCTATGCTGGTGCTTGCCGGTGCCGGTAGCGGCAAGACGCGGGTACTCACCCATCGCATAGCCTGGGTCTGTGAAGTTGGAGGCCTGTCGCCGTTCAGCGTGCTCGCTGTGACCTTTACCAACAAGGCCGCCAGTGAAATGCGCGCACGCGTCGAAGCGCTGCTGGGCATTTCCGCGTCGGCAATGTGGGTGGGCACTTTTCATGGCCTCGCGCACCGCATGCTGCGCGCGCATTACCAGGCGGCGAAACTACCGCAAACCTTCCAGATTCTTGACAGCGATGATCAGCTGCGCATGGTCAAGCGTGCGGTACGCCAGCTTGAACTCGATGAAACCAGCTGGCCGCCCAAACAGGCGCAGTGGTACATCAACAACAACAAGGATGAAGGTTTGCGCGCCGCGCATATCGATCCCGGCAATGATCCGATTCAACAGAAACTGCGCGAAATATACCGCCTCTATGAGGAGCTGTGCCAGCGCGCCGGCGTGGTCGATTTTGCCGAGCTGTTATTACGCGCACTGGAACTGATTCGCGATAATGATGACTTGCGTGGCCACTATCAACGCCGCTTTCAACATATCCTCGTCGACGAATTTCAGGATACCAACGCGATACAGTACGCCTGGCTGAGACTGCTGGCCGGCAGCGATACGCCGATATTCGTGGTCGGTGATGACGATCAGTCGATCTACGGTTGGCGTGGCGCGCGTATCGAAAACATCCACCACTTCGAACGCGACTTCGCTGGCACCCGAGTAGTGCGGCTGGAACAGAATTACCGTTCAACCGGCACTATTCTGAATGCGGCAAACGCATTAATCGATAATAACCATGGGCGTATGGGCAAGGAGTTGTGGACGCAGAGCGAAGACGGGGAGTTGATTACCTATTACTCCGCCTATAACGAACGCGACGAGGCCCGCTTTGTGGTTGATCGCATCGAACAGTGGT
>CAXBMV010000698.1:0-2065 GCA_963976575.1 uncultured Gammaproteobacteria bacterium
GTGAATTCCTCGAGGAAATTTTCGTAGCGCAGAATCATCGCATCGACTTCACTGGTGAACTTGTTATAGGCAATTACCGCCGGTATCGCCGCGAGCAGACCCATGGCGGTGGCGATCAGAGCCTCGGATATGCCGGGGGCCACCATCGACAGGGTTGCCTGTTGCACACCGGCGAGCGCGCGAAAGGATTCCATGATTCCCCAGACCGTGCCGAACAGGCCTATATAAGGACTGACCGAACCCACGGTAGCGAGAAATGGCAGGTTGTGCTCGAGCAGCTCGATTTCGCGCGACATCGACACTTTCATCGCGCGATGCGCCGAACGCACCACCGCAGAGTTATCCAGCTCTGCCTTGCGCGCGCGTGCAAATTCGCGGAATCCACTTTCGAAGATGGCTTCCAGGCCGTAGCGCTTTTCCTGGCGCACGCTGAGCTGAGCAAACAGGTCGCTGAGATTTATCCCTGACCAGAAACGTCCCTCGAAGGTTTTAGCCTCGGCTTGAGCCTGGCGGATATAGGCACGTTTTACATACATCAGTGCCCAGGAAAACACCGAGGCCAGCAACAGTACCAGAAGCACCAGTTGCACCGGAATACTCGCGTTAACGATCAGGGTGAGCATCGAATCATCATTCATAGCGATAAAGTGATTTCAAAGGGTTGGTAGGGAAAGTTACAAATCTATTTCGGATTGTAAACCAGCTTTCAAACCGAAATGCAGGTAAGCACGCGATGTTACCACACGTCCTCTCGGGGTACGCATCATAAAACCCTGCTGAATCAGGTAGGGTTCGATAACGTCCTCGATGGTACCGCGTTCTTCGCCGATCGCCGCCGACAGGCTGTCCACGCCGACCGGTCCGCCATCGAATTTTTCGATCAGTGCCATAATCAGACGACGGTCCATGTGGTCAAGACCCGACTGGTCGACCTTGAGCATATCCAGTGCAGCGCGCGCGCAATCTGCGCTAATCACGCCGTCACCTTTCACCTGGGCATAATCCCTGGCGCGACGCAGCAGGCGATTGGCGATGCGCGGGGTACCGCGTGAGCGGCTGGCGATCTCTTCGGCGCCATCCGCTTCCAGCTGTATGCCCAGCAAACCGGCCGAACGTATGATGATCTGGCTCAATTCGGCGCTACTGTAAAACTCTAACCGTTGCACTATGCCGAAGCGATCGCGCAGCGGCGAAGTGAGCAGTCCCGCCCGGGTAGTCGCACCCACCAGCGTGAAGGGTGGCAGATCGAGTTTGATCGAACGCGCCGAGGGGCCATCGCCGATCATGATGTCGAGCTGGAAGTCTTCCATCGCCGGGTAAAGTATCTCTTCGACGACCGCGCTGAGACGGTGAATTTCATCGATGAACAACACGTCGTGGGGTTCGAGATTGGTCAGTATCGCGGCGAGATCACCAGCTTTTTCCAGTACCGGCCCGGAAGTCTGGCGCAAACTGACTCCCATTTCATTGGCGATAATATGCGACAGGGTGGTTTTCCCGAGTCCGGGCGGGCCGAAGATAAGCACGTGATCCAATGCCTCACCACGCTGCATCGCCGCCTGCACGAAAATTTGCATCTGTTCGCAGACTTCGTCCTGGCCGACATAATCGGCCAACAGCTTGGGACGCAGTGCGCGGTCCTGGGTTAATTCCTGCTCCACCGCTTCGGGCGTAATTAAACGTTCTTCGCTCACGGCTTGACACTGGCCTGCAGGGCCTTGCGAATCAATGCCGAGGCGCTGGTCAAATCAGCGCCTTGTTGCGCCTGGCCAACCATTTTTTCGGCATCTGCGGCCTTGTAGCCCAACGCCTGCAAGGCTTCTATGGCTTCGTTGACGATAGAGTGGCCGCTAGCAGCGCTGCTAGCCGCGGGCAGGTCTACGATCAAATCATCGACCTTGTCGCGCATTTCTATGACCAGGCGTTCCGCGGTTTTTTTGCCGACTCCCGGCAGGCGTGTGAGCATCGCGATGTCGTTATTGCTGACACAGATTGCAAACTGCTGGTTATCGATACCGGAGAGTATGGTCAGCGCCATTTTCGGGCCGACGCCGTTGACGCGTAT
>CAXBMV010000699.1:0-2064 GCA_963976575.1 uncultured Gammaproteobacteria bacterium
GGCACGAGCGCTGGTGAAACGCCCGAAAGTATTGTTACTCGACGAACCTCTAGGCGCACTGGACAAGCGTCTGCGCGAACAAACCCAGTTCGAGCTGATGAATATTCAGGACAAACTGGGGGTTACCTTCATCGTCGTCACCCACGACCAGGAAGAGGCGATGACGCTATCGACGCGAATCGCGGTAATGGATGAAGGACGCTTTCAGCAGATAGGTACGCCTACCGAAATATACGAGTTTCCCAATTCACGTCAGGTTGCCACATTTATCGGCAACGCCAACATGTTCGAGGGCAGGGTTAGCGAAAATGGCCCCGACCATGTCGTCGTCGAAGGCACCAACCCCAGCTGTCGATTTTACGTCGATCATGGCCATTCGATCCAGGTGGGCAGCAAGGTCTGGGTGGCAATACGTCCGGAAAAAATCAGGATTTCGAAATCCCCGCCGGAAAAAGCCGACAGCAACACGATCGAAGGCATGGTCCACGATATCGGCTACCTCGGTGGCCTGTCGACCTATCGCGTCAAGCTGACCGAAGATCATTTGGTCTCGATAACATCGCCTAACCAGCAGCGCCCCAAAGATGGCAACCCGCCGATCGACTGGGACGAGAAAGTCTATCTCAGCTGGGAAGCTTCTAGCCCGGTGGTGCTGAGCAAATGAGCGAATCCGCGCAATCTCTGCGCGCCAACGCCCCCCCCGGCCTGATGCATCGCCTGGCGCGCCTGCTGCAAAGCCGCTGGAAGTCCCTGGTTTTGATGATCCCGTTTTTCTGGTTGCTGATATTCTTTCTGGCGCCATTTTTCATTGTCTTGAAAATCAGCCTGTCGGAAGCCACCATCGCCAGCCCGCCGTTTTTGCCGATGATCGAATGGGCAGATGCAGGAGTGATGCGCATCAAGATAGTTTTCGATAATTTCGCCTATCTCTGGAACGACGAACTCTACGTCAATGTTTACCTGAGCTCGATAAAAATCGCCGGTATATCCACGCTGTTGTGTCTGTTGATAGGCTACCCGATGGCCTATGCCATAGTGCGTTCCAACCACACCACCAAACACATCCTGTTAATGCTGATCATACTGCCCTTCTGGACCTCATTCCTGCTACGGGTGTATGCCTGGATGGGACTGCTCGCAGACCAGGGCACGATCAACAACCTGCTGATCGCGCTCGGCATCATCGACCAACCCCTGCACCTGCTCTACACCGAGTTCGCGGTCTACGTCGGCATAGTCTATACCTACCTGCCGTTTATGATCCTGCCGCTATACGCCAACATGGAAAAGCTGGACTGGACCCTGCTCGAGGCCGCGGCCGATTTGGGCGCTAAACCGATAGTGACCTTTGTAACCGTAACCCTGCCGATGACCATACCCGGCATCATCGCCGGAGGATTGCTGGTGTTTATCCCGGCGACCGGCGAATACGTCATTCCCGATCTGCTCGGTGGCGGCAACGTGCTGATGATAGGCAGGATCCTGTACAACGAATTCAATGCCAATATCGACTGGCCGGTGGCCTCTGCGGTTGCTATTGCGCTGCTGCTGGTACTGGTGCTGCCGATGATGCTGTACCAGTATGTTCAGGGTAAGGAGAGCGAAGCAAAATGAACGACGGCAAGCTATCGCGTTTTTTGATTTCCGTGGTTTGTTTCGGTATAGCCTTTCTCTATATCCCGATGATTCTGCTGGTTTTCTATTCCTTTAACAGTTCCCGCATAGTGCCGGTCTGGGGCGGCTTCTCAACCAAGTGGTACGGAGTGCTGTTCGAAAGCGAGGAAATCTGGGAAGCGGTTTCTTTAAGTCTAAAGGTCGCCACGGTTAATGCCTGCTTCGCCACCATCCTCGGCACCCTCGCCGGCCTCGCGCTGGTACGTTTCGGCAGCTTCAAAGGGCGCACTGTGTTCAGCGGCATGATATCCGCGCCGCTGGTCATGCCGGAAGTCATTACCGGTCTGTCGCTGCTGCTACTGTTTATTACACTGAACGAATTCATCGGTTGGCCATCACAACGCGGCTTTACCACGATTACCATCGCCCATATTACTTTTTCGATGGCTT
>CAXBMV010000700.1:0-2063 GCA_963976575.1 uncultured Gammaproteobacteria bacterium
CGGTCGAGGTACCGTTGGTAACAAAATACGTCTTTTTCGCGCCGAAGGCGCGCGCCGCCAGTTCCTGTGCCTTCTTGATTGGTCCGTGCGGCTGCAACAGGGAGTCCAGTCCGCCGGAAGTCGCCGAGGTTTCGGCGAGAAATATATTCATGCCGTAAAACTGCACCATGTCTTTGATCCAGTGCGACTTGGTAATCGATTTGCCGCGCGAAATCGGCATTGCGTGGAACACGCCGGTAGGCTGGCGGCTGTACTTGCGCAGCGCGGTAAAAAACGGCGTCTGGTAACGCTCCTGTATGCCGCGCAGGATATTCAGGTGCAGGTCGAGGTAGTCTTCCTGCTGGTAAAAAATACGCGTGAATTTTTGCGTGACATTACCGGCGATGCCTTCCACCGCAGCATCGGTAACCAGGTATAAATCCAGCTCCGGGCGCACTTCGGAGAGTAGCTGGCCGAGTAGCGGGCCACGCTCGATATCGAGCGAGTCTTCGAACTCGGATTCGTCGATCTTGGCGAGATAGCGCTGCAGTATTTCGAGATGGTTCACCGAGCGTAGCGGGAATCCATAGCGGATTACCGCAACCTGGATATTGTAATTAAACATCACCGCGATGAGCGCGTCTTCGAGGCTGGGTACGACGACTATATCGTAGATAAAATCGTCTTCCGGGCGACGCATCTTGCGCAGGCCTTCGCGGGTGATACGATTTTCCTCGTCCGAACCCTCGTCCACCACCAGCACTTCGAAATAAGGCCGGTGCTGCGCATATTCGTCGTGGTACTGGTTGATTTCATCGCGCTCATCCATATCTGTGGAGGCACGCAGGTTGATTTGCCTGGAGCGATAGGTACCGCCAGTTAGCGCACGCGCTATCTTGCCGACGATGCGCGCCAGCAATTCAAAGTCATGCTGCTCGAAGAGTTGCCAGAGCAGGTTAAAGTCTTCCTGCGAGGGAAAGGCGCTATAGGCCTCGATGATTTCCAGCAGTGCTATCGCTTCGCGGGTTTTCTTGTTGAGGGCTTCGGCGTCAGTCTTGCGCACCTGTTTCGACTTGAGGCGACCGGCGTATTCTTCGAGACTGTGCCAGGTATCAAACCTGAGTTGGGTCGGGCTATGGTAAAAATCCAGCGTGGTGCGCGCTTTTCGATTCACGCCGCTTAAGGGATCGGGCATTTGGCCTCCGGTAGTATTGACGTTGAAAGCTTTGAAAAGCCCCCAATATTCTTGTTATGAAGGGCATTCTAACAGAGGAATATGGTAATATCGCGGATATTTCATTTCCTTAACAGGGATATAGATTGTCGCCATTCGTCTAAATCGGTATCCTTCGCGCAATTTCGTTAACCACCTCGGAAAACCAGACATATGAGCATTCAAATTACCGACTCTGCCCTGTTAAAAACCCAGGCCTATATCAATGGCCAATGGGTAGACGCCGATAATGGTAAGACCGTCCCGGTAACCAATCCCGCCAACGGTGAAGTCATTGCTGAAGTGGCCAAATGCGGCACCGCGGAAACCCGCCGAGCCATCGAAGCGGCCGCTGCGGCCTTCCCTGAGTGGCGCAAGCGCACCGCCAAAGAGCGCGCCGCCTGCCTGCGCAAATGGTTCAACCTGATGATGGAAGCACAAAGCGATCTGGCCATGATCCTGACCATGGAACAGGGCAAACCGCTGGCCGAGGCCATGGGTGAAATCGCCTATGGCGCCAATTACATCGAATGGTTTGCCGAGGAAGGCAAGCGCATGTACGGCGATACCATCCCGCAACCGTCGAACGACAAGCGCATCATTTGCATCAAGCAGCCGGTGGGCGTGGTCGCCTGCATTACCCCGTGGAATTTCCCCAATGCGATGCTGACGCGCAAGATTGCACCGGCGCTGGCAGCCGGTTGTACCGTGGTCTGCAAGCCCGCAAACGCAACGCCGCTGTCGGCCTACGCCTTTGTCGAATTAGCCGAGCGTGCAGGTATTCCGCCGGGTGTGATCAACATGGTTACCGGTGAAACCGCTGCCATAGGTAAGGAATTAACCTCCAACCCGATCGTACGCAAGCTGACTT
>CAXBMV010000701.1:0-2060 GCA_963976575.1 uncultured Gammaproteobacteria bacterium
GCGGCTGGCGGGTAGCAGCAGTGTCGCGGTGTCGCGCAAGACTTCTACCAGTATGCCGCCGCTGCCGATGGTCAATACCAGTCCGAATTGGCTGTCGCGGGTGATGCCGACGATCAATTCGGCAACCACCGACTCTATCATGGCTTCGAGGTAAAGCTGATCGCCAAGCTCAAATAATTCTTTTGCCGCTGCGCCTACCTGCGCTTTTGAAGCCAGGCCCAGACGTACCGCGTTGTGCTCGGTTTTGTGGGCTATGCCCAGCGCTTTCAGGACGACAGGATAGCCATACTCGGTCGCCAGTTGTTGCGCCTGTTCAACAGAGGTGACGCGCGCGCCACGCGGTATCGCTACACCGCTTTCGCACAGCGCCTGTTTGGCGCTGGCCTCGTCGAGGGTAATACTATTACCCGGGCGAGGTGCTGCTGCTATCAGTGCCTGCGCCATTGGTTTTTGCCAGGCCGCGCCGATATCGGCGGCGATGTCGCTGGCGCGCAGGGCTTCGTCTATGCCATAAAAACTGAGTATGCCGCGCTTTGCAAAAGCCTCGCTATAGTCTTCGGAAATATTTTCCGGCAGGCTGATTACCAGCGCGCCTTTTGCATCATGTTGCTTCAGCGCCGCCTCGAAGGCGTCCACCGCGATCATCCATTCCCAGTCTTCGCAACGCTGACGGTGCGGGAAGTCGAGAATCAGGTAGTTTATATCGAAACCGTTGCCGACCATGCCGCTATAGGCCGCCTGCATAATATCGCGCTTGCCCCAGCAGTAGGTGTGGTAGTCGAGAGGGTTGGCAACGGTGACCAGCGCACCAAGCGCGGCTTCTATCGGCGCCTTGCCGGCGTCACTGAGAGCCGGGAAGTAAACCTTTCTGCCAACCGCGGCATCGGCGATGATACTGGCCTCACCACCCGAGCAACTCATCGATGAAACCCGGTAACCGTCAAGGGGCCCGTGCAGGTCGAGCAGTTTCAGTGTTTCCAGAAAAACAGGGATGGACTCGGCCTGGCCGAATCCGAAACGCCGCAGGAAGGCGCCGGTGACCGCGTGCGCGCCAACCAGCGAGGCGGTATGCGTCATCGCCGAAACCTGTGCCTGCTCGCTCTTGCCGACCTTGTAAACCACTACCGGCTTTTTTAGCTCACGCGACTTGATCGCCAGCTGCTGCATCGCCGCTATCGAATCAAAACCCTCGGCGTAAATGCCGAGCGTGCTCACGCGCGGGTCATCGAGCAGTGTCAGGGCCAGTTCGGACATGCCCACCATGGCCTGGTTGCCGACGGTGAGCACATAGGCCAGCGGCAGGCCGCGCTGCTGCATGGTGAAATTGATGGCGATGTTCGAGGATTGCGCGATGATGGCGACGCCGCGCTGGCCCTCGGCCAGACGCTTGCCACCCTGCTGGTCGGGCCACAGCAGCGCGCCGTCAGCGTAGTTGATCAGGCCATAGCAGTTCGGCCCCAGCACCGGCATATCAGCGGCCGCCTCGACCAGCGCCGCCTGTAATTCGGCGCCGGTGGCATCGGCCTCAAGAAATCCGGATGCATAACAAATCGCGCCGCCACAGCCCTTCGCACGCAGACTCTTGACCACCTCGACGGTGAGCGCGCGGTTGACGCCAATAAACGCCGCGTCGGGAGCACCGGGTAAATCCTCTACCGAATTGAACGCGGGGATGCCATGCACCTCGCTCTTGTTCGGGTGTACCGGCCAGATATCGCCCTGGTAACCCATCAACTGGCACTGCTCGACCACGCGCGCGGCCTGCAGGCCGCCGATCGCGGCGATGGATTTCGGGCGCAGCAGTCTTTCTATCGACATCAGCCCCCCAGCGGACGCAGCAGATCGCGGGATATAATGTGGCGCTGGATTTCCGAGGTGCCATCCCAGATACGCTCGACGCGGGCATCGCGCCAGAAGCGTTCCAGCGGTAGCTCGTCCATCAGGCCCATGCCGCCGAAAATCTGTATCGCCTCGTCGGTGACGCGCGCCAGCATTTCGGTGGCGTAAAGTTTGGCACTGGCAACTTCACGGTTCGCATCAAGGCCTTCGTCGAGGCGCCA
>CAXBMV010000702.1:0-2057 GCA_963976575.1 uncultured Gammaproteobacteria bacterium
CTCACCAGGGAAGCGGTGATTGCACACTGCCGGGAATTCCTGACCGCCTACAAGGTGCCAAAAGTCATCGAGTTTCGCGACGAGCTGCCGAAAACAAATGTTGGTAAAATTTTACGCCGCGAACTGCGCTAGACGTTATTTCTGACGGGTCCACTTGCCCTGGTTTTGGTTCCAGATTTGTTTTTGCAGGGGGGGCTCAAATTCATCGCCATCGATGCGCCCGCTGTACAGCATGGTGTCCCCGTGATAACTCCATAAATGACCCTGATCGGTATCGATGATCAGGTAGGACTTGCCATTCCAATGGGCCTGGTAGCGACCTTCGCCCGCTTCAACGAGACCGGTGGATAGCATGGCGATACTGGCTATAGCGCTAATCAAGGTAAATTTTCTTAAACTGGTCATTTGCTTCTCCTGGTTGACTGGCAATCTTGCAGTCCTGTGCTGGCAACGAGCCTGATTATGTATATAGCAGGTTTGCGCATGCGGATGCGAAAAATTTAGTAGCCGCTTATCCTGGCGTGCTGATCGCGGGTTTCGTTGAAGCGTTTCTTTTGTTCCTCGTTGGCATCGGTTTGAAAGTTTTGCTTCCATTCTTCGATGGGCATGGCGTAAATCGTTTTCTGGGCTTCGGCATAGTCGATTTCCAGACCCTGTTCTTTGGCGGCTGCGGAGTACCATTTGGACAGGCAATTACGACAAAAGCCAGCCAGGTTCATCAAGTCTATATTCTGCACATCGGTTCGCTGCTGCAGGTGTGCAATCAAGGCGCGAAAGGCGGCTGCTTCGATTTTGGTTTGCTGATCACTGGTCATAATTGGGGGCTCACATATAATGGTCGCTTAAAATATAACAATGCAAAGAATTAAACAAACTATCTAATGATCGTCCATGCAATCTAATGCAAAAGGTCTAAACATGTCGCAGGTCAATTTCAAGGACTGGATGCAGCAACTGCTGGAGCAGCAGCGACACAGCAACCGCCGCCAACTGGTTGTATTTCAGGGATCTCGAGATTGGTGCGACGGACAACTAGCCGGCTGTCAGGCAGTGGATGCCGACATGCTGCTCTTGTCCAACCGGGCGAAGCTGTCGGGCAGCGTGTTGATTGCCCACGCCGACGCCTGTCTCGGCAGCGAGTCCAGTCTGGTGGCAGTGGATTTATTTGAAGGCTTCAACGCCGATGTGCTCTGTATTGCAGCCGGCCTGGTAAAAGCGGGTGGCGTGCTACTCCTGTTGTCACCACCGCTGTCAAAGTGGTCGAGCATCGATGATATCTATGCGCTGTGGCAGGATTCGGCCGTTGCAGCAGAACCCCTGCTGGTAGAATACTTTTTTGAAAAACTCGAGCAAGCCGACGAGATCGGCGTGTTGCTCGGTCCCCATTCGTCGCTACCTTTCTTACCCGAACAGACGCCGCTGCAGCCAACCGGGATTGAGGCTGGCGCCACTTTGGAACAGCAGCAATTGATACAGCAACTTCAGGCCTGGGTGAGGGCAAAAGAGCAGGGCGTAGCGCTGCTTTGCGCCGACCGCGGAAGAGGGAAAAGCAGTTGCCTCGGTCTGCTCGTGCAAACGCTTGCCGGTGACCCAGGATGCAGGATTATTGTGACCGCTGCATCGCGCAAATCGGCGGCGCGTCTGTTGCAGGTTGCCGGTGAGGTCGATTTCATCGCGCCGGATTTGTTAATCCAGACCGCTCCTGCGGCCGACCTGCTGATAGTCGACGAAGCGGCAATGATTCCTCAGTCGATGCTGAAGCAACTTTGCCGCCTGTATGCGCGCTTGATCATGGCCACAACTACTGGCGGATACGAAGGCACCGGGCAGGGTTTTTTGCAACGCTTCATCGGCGCCCTGCCGCAGCAGAATTTGCTGCGCCTGTCGCTAATTAAACCGGTGCGCTGGTGCGAGCATGACCCGCTCGAAGCCTGGTTCAAAACCAGCCTGTTGCCGGGTGAGCAGGCTTCCATGCAGCCTGTTGGCGAATACAGCGCAGATGAGCTTGAGCTGCTCTGTATAGAGCAGACAGGTAAGCGCGCGCACAGGTCTCTGCT
>CAXBMV010000703.1:0-2050 GCA_963976575.1 uncultured Gammaproteobacteria bacterium
ATGAGCGACAATCCTTCCGCAGCCAGTTGGCGCGAGTTTCCGATCCGCCAGCAACCGGAATACAGCGACCAGGCAGAATTGCAACGCGTCGAAGCCCAGCTGGCCGCCCTGCCGCCACTGGTATTTGCCCAGGAAATTCGCGATCTGGAACAAAAGCTCGCCGAAGTGTCGGCCGGTCGCGGCTTGTTGCTACAAGGCGGCGACTGTGCCGAGAGCTTTTCCGAATTCAGCGCCAACAAAATTCGCGATACCTTCAAGGTTTTGTTGCAAATGGCGGTGGTGCTTACCTTTGGCGGGCGTCGCCCGGTGACCAAGGTGGCGCGCATGGCCGGCCAGTTTGCCAAGCCACGCTCGGCGGATTTTGAAGAAATCGACGGTCTGTCGCTTCCCAGTTATCGCGGCGACATCATCAATGGCGCTGAATTTAGCGTCGATGCCCGTATGCCGGATGCGAAGCGCATGCTCGAAGCCTACCACCAGAGTGCTTCAACACTGAACCTGCTGCGCGCCTTCGCCCAGGGCGGGCTCGCTGATCTACACCAGGTACATGGCTGGAATATGAGTTTCGTAGAAGCCAGTCCGAGCAAGGAGCGTTACCTGGAATTGTCCAGCCGAATCGAGGACGCGCTGGGATTCATGGAAGTTTGCGGCATCAATTCGCAGACCGCACCGTCGATCCGTGAAACCCAGCTATTCACCTCGCACGAAGCCCTGCTGCTGAATTACGAGGAAGCGCTGACGCGCATCGACTCCTTTACCGACAAACGCTATAACTGCTCGGCGCATTTTGTCTGGATAGGCGAACGTACGCGCCAGCTCGATCACGCCCACGTGGCATTTTTCCAACGCATCGAAAACCCGATTGGCGTGAAGATAGGCGCCGATATCAGCGCCGATGAATTACTGCGCCTTACCGATGCGCTGAATCCGGCTAACAAGGCCGGGCGTCTCACCTTGATCACGCGCATGGGCGCCGACCGACTCGGTGAAACTTTACCCGGCCTGGTACGCGCGATTCAAAGAGAAGGTCGCGAAGTGGTCTGGTGCAGCGACCCGATGCACGGCAACACGATCAATTCAAGCAGTGGACTGAAAACTCGCGCCTTCGACGATATCATGCGCGAGCTTCGCCAATTCTTTGCGGTTCACCAGGCCGAGGGCAGTTACCCCGGTGGCATCCATCTGGAAATGACTGGAGAACATGTTACCGAGTGTATTGGTGGTGCTTATCGCATCAGCGACTCGGACCTGTCGAAGCGCTACATGACCAGCTGCGATCCAAGACTGAACGCCGACCAGGTGGTTGAGCTGGCTTTCTTGATTGCCGATTCGCTGAAGGAAGCCCAGGCCGGGCTGACACGAAGCTAAACTATTAACCTCTGGAATTTTATATGAGCAACGCTGTTCCCAGTAAACTGGCCGAAGTCCTCAGGGCAGGCCATTTCGCCATGACCGCCGAAACCTCTCCGCCGGATGCTGCCTCGGCAGAAACCGTACTCGCCCGGGTGAGCTGCCTGAAGGGCCTGGCCGATGCCGTCAACGTAACCGATGGCGCCAGCGCGCGCGTACATATGTCGGCACTGGCCACGGCAGCCATCATGGCACGTCATGGTATCGACCCGGTATTACAACTCACCACGCGCGATCGCAACCGCCTCGCCTTGCAGGGTGACGTGCTCGGAGCGGCGGCACTGGACATACATAATTTTCTCTGCCTGACCGGCGATAAAATGTCGGCCGGCGATCAACCCGAAGCAGCCGAAGTGTTTGAAATTGATAGCGGCGAATTGATGCGTCAGATGCGCGATATGCGTGACCAGAGCGTTTATCCATCGGGTCGCAAGATCGACCCTGCCCCGGCGCTGTTCCTCGGCGCTGCTGAGATGCCAGCCGAGCCCGGCGAACACTGGCCGGCCGCGAGATTGCAGGCCAAGATCGACAATGGCACGCAGTTTTTCCAGACCCAGTATTGTTTCGAGCTGGACAAGGTGAAGCGTTATTGCACTGCGCTTGTTGATGGTGGTTTTACCGAGCAGGCGCATTTCCTCAT
>CAXBMV010000704.1:0-2045 GCA_963976575.1 uncultured Gammaproteobacteria bacterium
GTTTGTCGTAGCGACAAATTTTGCAGGAAGCGTTTACGCTCTCCGTCGATGAATGTCTGGCAGCCTAGCAGCGGGCGGGCCAGTCCAGTACCGCGCGGGTCTATGACAACCAGGTCGCGCCCCTGATTGATCGAAGCTTGCGACATGGTCTGCAGCAAGTCTTGCATCGCGTAGGGATTATCGAGCGCCATCGGCGCGCCAGGGCCACCGGCGCCCAGGTGCAGTAATGGTGAACGCGACTCGGATAACATGGTCTGGCGGATGACCATCACCGGGAAGCTGATAAAGCGCGAGTTCGCCTTTGAATGGTGCTCGCGAACCTGCATGCGGTAACACTCAACTGGCGCCAGACCTGTATCGGCACCGAACCAGCAGTCTACCGGGCGCAAACCGGTTTCATCATCGCTTTCGACCAGCGGCCAGTTGTGCACCCACTGTGGGTCTTGTGACGATTGGTAATAGCCCCAGGAGGCGGCCAGGATGAGCAGGGCCGCAGCCAGGTATTTCAAATGCCGATCCTCTTGCAGGGTTGAACGACTCAGGTTAGCGGTATTTTATGCAGAATCCAATGATTCGGGAATTAAGGTGACAGTTAACTTAATTATCCTTTCGGGCCAGTTTTTCTTTTGCGCAGCTCACGGCCGGTAATTGCTTCAAGTTGCAGTAAAAACTTGGTTTTACCAGCAGGACGCCCGGTTCTGGTGTGTAACCGGATCGACTCAAATTCGCTGTCGTATGATTGCGCCAAATAGGAAGGCCAGTTTTCAACTCGTTCGAGCATTGGCTCGACTTCGGTTAACTGGTCGTTATCACCACTAAGGTGTGCGGCAGTGCTTGACCAGGGCCAGTCTTCGGGGCGGCTACATAAACCAGCTCGAACCGGATTTAGTTCGGTATAGCGGACAGCAGAGAGCAAGTGGTTTTCGTCCATTACGTATGAGTAGAAGCGTTCCTGCCATAAATGTCCCTTCCACTCGTTACGTTTGTTCACTTTTAAAGCATATGCCCTATGTGTCCTTGAAAGACATTTTGAGAGGCCGCTCTCGTTAGTGGGTACTGCGACGATATGAACGTGATTTGGCATCAGGCAGTAAGCCCAGATACCCACAGCTAGTTTTTGGGCATGAAACGAAAGTAGGTCGATATATGCCTGGTAATCGTCGCTACTAAAAAAAGTTTGCTGGCGCCGATTGCCACGTTGGGTGATGTGGTGGGGGTAATGCGGTACAACAAGTCTGGCTATCCTGGCCATAAGTTTCTCCTTTATGTCGATCCGTGACTAAAAGTGTTGTAAGGCAATTTAGCATAGCTAGCCTGGAGTGTGAAACGAGTTCAATTAGTTAAGTTAACTGTCACCTTAATTAACGCTAGTCATGTCGGGACGTTGAGCGGGGTCTTGATACCAGCGTCCGCGCGCGGATTCCAGCGCCTTGCCGAACTGGAACACCGACTTGTCCTGGAATGTGGCTCCCACCAGTTGCACGCCGGTAGGCACATTGTCACGGGTGCGCCCGGAAGGTATCGACAGCACCGGGCAGCGGCTCAACATGTTAAAGGGCAGGGTCATTACCCAGCCGAGGATAGGGTCGACCTGTTTGCCGTTGATGGTGACCAGATCGCGCGACTGGTCGTGTTCGGCAGCCACTGCAGCGAGTGCATTGGTCGGGCAGAGGAATAAATCGTAGCGCTTGAACAGCGGTCCGAACTGGCGATACATTTCGCCGGCAACTTCCTGTGCATGGAAGAACTTGTTCGCATTGCTTTGTTTGCCAGCCTCGCCGAAGGCGAGCGCATAATCGGTCATCAAGTCGCGGTGATTTTCGATGTATTCGCCGATGTAAACACCGAAAAAATGGTTCAGATAATCGAGACCGGCGGCCACCAGGTCTGTGGGCCAGTTAATTTCAACTTCCTCGACTATAGCGCCCTGGCTGCGCAATAGTTCAACGGCCTGCAGCGTATTCTGTTTCACCTCTTCATCGACTTCGAATTGGCCGAGGTCGATGGAATAGGCGACTTTTTTACCCTTGATGTCGGGGTAGTCG
>CAXBMV010000705.1:0-2036 GCA_963976575.1 uncultured Gammaproteobacteria bacterium
GCCCGCTTCGCCGCTACCGAAATAGGGATCGGGCACCTGCTTCTGTTCGGACTTGCTGGAGAATTCCAGCATTAGCCTGGCTTCCTTGTTCGAGCCATCCGGCCTGATCGACAGCATATCTGCGATATTCGAATTATCCATGCCGATGACATAATCGAATTCATCGAAGTCAGCCGATTGAAAACGTCGTGCACTCTGACGGGAGAGGTCAACGTTGTGGGCCAGCGCCGTGGCCTGGGTGGACTGCCGACATGGTAGCTGTGCGTGCCGGCCGAATCGACGAAGATTAAATCCTCCAGACCTTCGCGCTTCACCAGGGCCTGAAATATCCCGTGTGCAGTTGGTGAACGGCAGATATTACCCATGCAGACGAATAAAACTTTTATCTTTTTCTGTTTTTCCATGCGCCCGAATATATCATCCTCTGCCCAAAATGGTTACCTGAGATTAGAAACAGATTCGCCCATCATCTGGTACACTAATCCCCTTCTTGGCGCACTAACACGGAATACCGACATGCTCATAATTCCCGAGATCCAGATACAGGATGGAAAGGTAGTTACCCGCTCGACAAGAGAGGGTAGCGACACGATCCACGACATTACCCCGCTGCAGGCAGTGCAGAATTTTTCTGCCGACGGCGCAAAAATGATCCAGATTGTTGATATCGATGCGGCGCGGTCGCGCCCGAAGAATAACCAGGCCTTGATCCGCGAATTAATCAATCAAACCGATGTACCGCTGCAGATATCGGGTGGAATTCGCACGCTGACGCAAATCAATGACTGGTTCGAAGCCGGCGCGGCTCGCGTGGGACTGGGCACCATCGCGATTACCGATGCGCCACTGGTGATCGCCGCGGCCAATCGACACCCGGGTGGCATTATCGTGCACTTATCGACGCGTGATGGTTTTGTCATCATCGACGGCTGGAAAACACAAACCGCGTTCAAGGCTCACGATATCATTCGCGAGTTACAGATGACCGGAATCGCCGGCGTTATTCACAAGGATACCGACACCGAGAGCAAGGATTTCGAATTTTCCGAGGCGCTGGCCCTGACCGAGCAACTCAGTCACGATGTGGCGATACCAGTATTTTCCAGCGGTACAGTAAAGACTCTGGATGATATCGCGAGACTGCGTTATCTGCCCAATATCAACGGCGCCATAATCAGCCACGCTTTAATCTGCGGCGATATAGAGCTGAAGGATGCATTGCGCATCGCCGCGCAGCAGGAAACAAATCTTGAACCCGAGTCGATTACACCGACAGTAAACATGGGTATGCACCATGGCGTGCGCGCCTATCTCGCCGCCTATAACAGTTCACAGGCGACAAGGGTGTGGAATCTGGCGCTGCGCGAAACCATCACCGAAGACAATCCTTACATGGAGATCCTGATCCCACAGATCGATCTGGATATCGACCTGGGCAAACTAAGCCCACGAGAGTTACAGCGCTGCTACGAAGCAGAACTGGACAAGGCCGACGTTGTTATCGTCGTACTCGAAGGCGTTGAAGCCACGGCATGGACGGGGTTCGAATGTGGCTATGCTCGTGCCAAAGGCAAGTATATCTACGGAATTACTTCCGGTGAGGAAGTCATCGGGTCTAGCCAGCAGCGCTTCGCCGCGATGTGCGACGAACTAATCCACTACACGCCAGGAGATGATTTAATAAAATCGCACGCGGAAATATCGCATGCGCTGGCTACCCGGGTAATGGTCAAGAGCCAGTGATTAGCCGTTCGGATTGACGCATTTATAAACAATAAAAGTCTGCTCACCGCCTTCGACTATGGTGAGCGGCACTATGGTGTCCCCACCCATGCGCGTGGCACTGTTACGCGCCAGTATGGTCAATTCCTTGGCAACCGTTTCGATGGATCTTTCCACCACGATTACCGGAGTAACCGAATTATTGGTCCGGCCCAGCTCACGACAACTGCTGACTTCGCCAGGATCGAGAACACGAACCTTTTCACCACCCGGGGTCAATGCGATGGTTGAACAGGCGCCCAGCGACAGCGCCA
>CAXBMV010000706.1:0-2029 GCA_963976575.1 uncultured Gammaproteobacteria bacterium
AAAGGTATATCCCGAGGCCGACTATATCGCCCTTAATGTTTCCTCCCCGAATACACCCGGCCTGCGAAAACTACAGAATGAAGACGCGCTGGAAGACTTGCTCGGTGGCATCGGCGAATTGCGCAAACGCCTCGAAGACGACTACCAGTATCGCCGCCCCGTAGCGGTCAAACTCTCACCGGATCTGGACAAGAAGGCAATCCCGGGCATAGTCGACATCCTGCGCAGGCATGCTGTCGACGGCTTGATCGCGACCAATACCACCCTGTCTCGCGATGCGGTTACGGATAACCCCCTGTCGGCCGAGGCTGGCGGTTTAAGCGGCGCTGCTCTGCGCGACAGGTCGCGCTTAATACTGAGCGAGTTTTATCGTGAGCTGGGCGACGACATACCGATCATCTCGGTGGGCGGGATTGACTCGATAGAAGAAGCAAAAACTCGCTTCGAACTCGGCGCAAAGCTGATCCAGCTATACTCCAGTTTGATTTTCAAAGGGCCGGGCCTGGTCAAAACAATCAATCGGGCCCTGTTAAAGGAATAATCGGCAGCAATGCTGTAAAACAACTAGACTTGTATCGATGCAACAGCAAGCCCATATGCACTTACAAATTAAACAGACCTGCGGGTCAAACTCATGATCGATCACATGGCCTCCTTGAAGGACGCCAGGCGCTACCTGATGGATCTTCCCGTGCAACTCGACGAATACCTCGACGACGCTTATCGGGGTGGCCTGAGCAAACTGATCGCGAAGTTCGATGACTTTTTCAACCTCGTTGCCAGCGTCAATCTTCGCGCCAGCGAAGACAGAGTTATTACTCCCGTAGAAGCGACCGCTATCAGCGACTATGGTTTCGTCCTGCTACTGAAGCTGGTCGACCTGATGGAGCGTCTCGACCTGCCGCACAAACGCCGTGAAATAGAACAAATATCCCTGGTGTTGGCGCGCTGGACGGTAAGTTACAAGGGCACCATTCACCACCTGGAACCCGTGGTCAATGCCATAGCCCAGCTGGCCAACATGTTGAGCGACAAGAATTCTCTGCTGGCCCTGTCCGAATTGATCGCGGATATCGTCAGCTACTGTTCGCAGGAGCTGAAGCAAGATCCGGATAAGCAGGAGGCCATGCGCCCCTGGCGACTGCTGCACATCAACCGCGGCATAGTCGCCACACGCACTCACGATCTCGATGTGATGAAACACGCCTTCGACGAATTACTGGTTTACCTGCCACAGGAAGCCCCGGGGTTTTTTGCCGAGGGCATGCGTGAAATGGATAGCATGGATTACCCTCCGCATGTGCGCAAGGTGATGGAATTTTACTTCGAAAATAAACCCGTACAGTCGCTGCACTAGCCTCGACTAGTATTCGACACTGACCAGATAGCCGCCGTATTTGCGAATATTGATGACACCATTGTCGAGGATCAGATACTGCCCTTTTATTGCCTCCAGTCGACCTTCGACCAGCGCATTTTTGTCGAGATTGAAACTACTCACCTTTGTCGGATAAGCCAGCGCCGGATACTCGATATCGACCGCGCCGTCACTCACCGCGATTACCTCCACATCCGCCAGTAAGTCTTTATCCAGACTATCTCTGACCTGCGACCAACAGCTATCGAACTCGTTGAATAAATCTATCTCACTGACATCGTTTTTCAACATGCTGCGCCAGTTGGTTTTGTCATTGAAATGTTTTTTGAATGCAGTCTCGATCAACCCGGCATGGTAGCGTTTCGACACCCGTAGTATTGCCAGTGCCTGCACCGCGCCCTGATCTATCCAGCGCGTCGGTAGCTGGGTTTCCCGGGTGATGCCGACTTTGACTCCGGAAGTATTCGACAGATAAATAATATGCGGCTTCATGCAGAACTGCTCGCCCCACTCGGGCTCGCGACAACTGCCCAGGTGGTAATGACATTTTTCAGGTGAGACGATACAAATATCGCATTGGGCCAGGCTGCTAAAACAGGGATAGCAATAGCCCTGATTGAAACTCTTGTTGATTTTGCGACCGCATTGCAC
>CAXBMV010000707.1:0-2028 GCA_963976575.1 uncultured Gammaproteobacteria bacterium
GAAAAGTCCATGGCAGCCCGCTCTCGCTGCCCAGCATCCAGCTGCCGAGGCCGAGTAACAGCAGCAGAATCAGCGCCAGGCCTTTGAACAAGCGCTTCACAGGTCAGGTCCGATGTTGATATGCAGACTCCAGGGTTGGCCCCTGTTGCTCAGTGCGCTGGCGAGGTCGATACGCACCGGGCCTATTGGCGACTTCCAGCGCAGGCCGAATCCGGCACCGACCTTGAGTTTGTCAGCGAGGTCGTCGATGGCGTTGCCGGCATCGTAAAACAGCGCCAAACCCCAGGTATCGTCCAGACTGTGTTCATACTCGAGGCTGCCCACCATCAGGTAGCGACCGCCAACGACTTCGCCGCTGCTGTCGAGCTGGCCCAGCGAGTTGTAGGCGTAACCACGTACCGACTGCGCGCCGCCGGCGAAGAAACGTATCGAGGTCGGTAAATTCTCAAATTGCTCGGTCTCGATAGCGCCCAGCGAACCACGAGCGATGACGCGGTCGCGCGAACCCAGTGAAGTGATCGCCTTGATGCCGCCGTCGGCCTGGAAAAAGTTGGTGTCTGATACCAGGTCGGTGGTGGCGCCGCGAAAGCCGATATCGAAACGCAGGCCGTCTACCGCGTAGATGAAATCGCTACCCCAGGTCCGCGTCCAGTTGATCCCGGGCATGAGCAGGACGGAATTACCCCGGTCCGCACCGACGATAAAATCCTCATCCTGGTAATTGATTGAAACCGACTCCCGCCATTCACCGCGGCTGCGCTTCAGGCTGACGCCGATAGTGCGGATGGTACTCTCGCTGGTATCGGTTTCTTCGTTGACCAGCCCGGCGCTATAGATCAACTGGTCAGTGCGCGGGTTGAGCACCGGCACGCGGTATCTCAATCCCAGCGAGTGGCCTATCTCGGAAAGCTTGGCTTCGCTATCGAAGCGATGGCCTTTCGGGTTTACCCGCGGAATCTCCCAGCCAATTTTGGTGCGCGCGCCGGTATCGGTGCCATACCCGAGGCCGAAGGAGTAATGGTTACGTCGCCGCGGTGTCAGGGTTACCTTGACCGGGACTTCCAGGCTTCCCGGGGTGATTTCGCCGAGTGCTACCTCGGCGTTGCGGAAGTAGTCGCTGTCGTTGAGCGCATGCTGCAGTTCGATTAACTGGTTCACCGTGTAAGGCGTGCCTTTCTCGAAAGGTATGAAGCGCCGCAGAAAATTTTCGTTGAGTACATCCTGTTCTAGTTCTACTTCACCAAATGAGTAACGCGGGCCGCCTTCGAAATTCAGGTGAATGCTGGCGCTGTAAGATTGCAGATCAATTTCAACACGATGCTCGGAAAAGCGCGCGTCAAAATAACCTCTTTCCGAGGCCAACTTTGCCAGGCTGGATTTGAAATTCTCGTAGTCAATGTGGTTGAACACTTCGCCGACGCGCAGCGGGATTTCGCGAAGCAACCTGGAAAAGGCGCCATCCTCCTGCATCTGCAGGCTGATAGTGAAGTTGATGGCGGCGATCTTCAACGCCGGGCCCGGATCGACGACGTATTTTGCCTGCCAGAAATCCTGCTCGGGATGGCTAAGTTCGGCTACGATCAACGGCCGGTAATAGCCAAATGGCTGCAGCGCGTTTTCGATTTCCTGGGTGGCCTTTTTGTGCAGACGTTGCAGTCGACCTTCGCTCAACAGGGCGTGATCTTTTTGCTGTTCGATACTGAGGAACAGGCGTACGTTGTCCTCCAGCTTGCGTTCCAGACCCTCGATCACAACGGCGACCGTGATCTCGGCGTAGACAGGCGTCGAACAAATGCAGACCAGCAGTATGAGCAGCAGATGCCGCATTCTAAGCATTGGGTTTCCTTCGCATAAGGGGTTTGCTTAAGCGGGAGCAGTTACCCCGGGCCCGCCGTCGACGGATTAAGGTTTCTTGCGCCTGTTCGATGTGGTTCAAGACTCTGTGCGCTATCAATACACCGGTTTCGGCAATTATAAACACAATTGCGGGGATAGTTAGGGGTGATTGAGGGGTCTACCTGATTTATG
>CAXBMV010000708.1:0-2021 GCA_963976575.1 uncultured Gammaproteobacteria bacterium
CCTTGATTGATCTGGTGACAGTTGACGGAGAGCTCGGCAGGGCCGGGGGTGACTCGATCGCAAGTGAAAATCTGAACATGGATCACTTCTGCCTGCAAATTCAACCAATGGCGGAAGCCGATATCATTCGCCATCTGCAAAACCATGGCATAAAAACCGGTGACTTTAGCTCGCGTTACGGCGCGCAGGGACAGGGAAACTCGCTGTACATCGAAGACCCGCAGGGGAACCTGGTGGAATTGCGAAACCAGCTTTGATCACAGTATTCCTGCGGGGCTGATCGACGCCGGCTTGCCGCGCGACAAAGCTGTCCGTTACACTGGGCCTTGTTCGACAAGTCCAGGCATAAGCCTGATCGATTAATCCAACCGCGGTAACCATGTGAACCTGTCTTTAAACCTGATTCTGGGTGCTGGCCTGATTGGTTATGGCCTGTATACCCTGCTGCTTCATCACCTGGCACCGCAGCGCTTCGACAAACTGACCTACCTGCGTGAAAAATACGGCGAGAAAATGGGCTTTAACATTCATTATATCGGCCATACGGTAGTACCTTTGCTAGCGGGAGCACTGACACTGACCGCCCATTTCCGGGCAGCTATTTGATTATGCCGGGCGATATTACCGCCCAATATTGGTGAAAGCCCGCATGGATGAAGCTTTGCAAGACAACAACATCATCGCTGCGGTGCGTCTATGGCTGCACAGCTTTGTCGTCGAACTGAATCTCTGCCCATTCGCCAAACGCGAGCTGGCCGAGCAGCGTCTGCATTACGCGCTCAGCGAGGCAAGCGACGAAAGCCAGTTACTGGCTGACTTGCGCAAGGAACTGCTGCGACTGAATCGCGAACCCGATATAGAAACCACGCTGTTGATACACCCCGGGGTACTTACTGATTTTAGCGACTATAACCAGTTCCTCGCCGACGCCGATGATTTGATCAGACTGATGCAGCTCGAAGGCGTGTACCAAATCGCCAGTTTCCACCCGGACTACTGTTTTTCAGGTTGCCACGATAGCGATGCGGAAAACTATAGCAATCGCTCGCCCTACCCGATGCTACACCTGCTGCGCGAACAGAGTCTGGAACGCGCCATTGCCAACTATGTCGGCGTGGAAAAAATCCCACAGAAAAATATTGAAAAAATGAATGCGCTGGGCTCGAAAAAGCTTCAGCAGATGTTGCAATCCTGTATTGATGCAAGCAAGTCCTGATGAAGCCATGGTTCTGGTAAAAAGCCAGCAGTAATCGAGTATTGCCGAAGAGCGTCAGAGTCTCAGGAATCTGGCTGCGTGATTTCTGCCAGGCGCGCAAGACGCTCCTGCTCTTCCCGCCTGACTGCCTCGATTTCTTCGAGCAAGCCTTCGACATCGGCGAGTTTTGTGCTTTGTTCAAAATGGCCGCTCAATTCAGTATCTGGATGCAGCTCGGCCGCCGCATACAGCGACCAGATCTCGCCGGCATAGCCTGTTTGCAGTAGTTCGGGGGCGAACAGGGCGTAATAGGCAGTGATGTTATTGGCGTCGCGCTCGAAGAAGCGTTTGGCGCTGTTATTCGCCGCTGCATCGATAACCTGCGGCAAGTCGATAATCACCGGCCCATGCTCGTCCTGCAAAACATTGAATTCCGACAGGTCCCCATGCACCAGGCCGACACAGAGCATGCGCACCAGGTAGCGCATCATGGTGGCGTGGTCTTGCAGCGCCTGTTCGCTGTCCATTGATATATCGCTAAGGCGCGGGGCCTCGCGCTGATCGCCGTCGGTGATTAATTCCATCAACAAAACGCCGTCGACACAGGCATAGACTCTGGGCACGCGCACGCCTGCCTGAGCAAGCTTGTTTAGCGCGTCTGCTTCGGTATTCTGCCAGGCTTTCTCCTGTTCCTCACGCCCGAATCTGGAGCCCTTTTCCATGGCTCGATTGCGTCGACTATTGCGTGACTTACGCCCCTCCTGATATTGCGCCGCCTGCTTGAAACCGCGTTGCTGAACCTGCTTGTAAATTTTGGCGCAGCGTA
>CAXBMV010000709.1:0-2020 GCA_963976575.1 uncultured Gammaproteobacteria bacterium
TTTGCCCAGCGAAGGCAATGCCAATGCGCTTGCCGAACGTGGTCTCGAGCGATTGCAAGACCCGGAGCAACCCGGCCTGATTAGCAAGCAGGCCGCATTTTTTATTCATCTCGGGAACACGCGTGACGACTTCGACCAGTTGGCAGACTGCGACTGGGTCGCCGAAGCCGTGGTAGAACGTCTCGATATCAAGAAGCAATTGTACAAACGCCTCGACGAAACCTGTCATGACCAGGCGATAATCACTTCAAATACTTCGACCATACCGATCAAACTGTTGATGGAAGACATGCCGCCTGCATTTCGCAAACGCTTTGCCATCACCCATTTTTTCAACCCGGTGCGCTTCATGCGTCTGCTGGAACTGGTGCGCGGCGAAGACAGCGACCCGGCTATCATCGAATTGCTCGGTAATTTTTGTGAGCAGCAACTCGGCAAGGGCGTGGTCCCCTGCCGCGACACTCCCGGCTTTCTCGGTAATCGGGTCGGCGTATTCGCGATACAGTGCGCCCTGCAATCCGCCTTCGAACTCGGCCTGACACCACTGCAGGCCGACGCACTGTTCGGCCGCCCTATGGGCATTCCCAAGACGGGCGTCTTCGGCCTTTACGACCTGATCGGCATCGACCTGATGTCCGACGTGGTGCAAAGCCTGGTGAATATACTGCCGGCGTCGGACCCCTTCCACCGTCAGGCGGCGGTTATCCCGCTAATGACGCGCATGATCGCCAACGGCCAGACCGGCAACAAACAGGGCAAGGGATTTTATCGCGACGGCGATGGCGGTCGTGAAGTACTCGACCTCGGCAAGGAAACCTATGTCCCTGCT
This sequence comes from uncultured Gammaproteobacteria bacterium, assembly GCA_963976575.1. Lineage (GTDB taxonomy): Bacteria > Pseudomonadota > Gammaproteobacteria. The sequence goes on from CAXBMV010000709.1 coordinate 830, forward strand.
GCACGCCTCAACCTGAAGCTGGCAGAAAAAGCCGAGCAGGAAGGAGTCAGGCATTTGCTCGATGACGATGGGCTGCATGGTCGCTTCGCCTGGCGCGTACTATCGCAAACCCTGTGTTACGCCGCCTCGCTCATCCCCGAAGTCGGCGACGATGGACTCGGCATCGACGATGCCATGAAGCTGGGCTACAACTGGATCAAGGGGCCGTTTGAATTAATCGATGAGATCGGCGTGGATTACATCATCGACCGACTCGAACAGGATGGAATCGTGCCGCCGCCATTTCTCGCCGAAGCCCGTGGTTCCAGTTTTTATCGTGTCGAGTCTGGCGAATTGCAGACGCGGCAACAAGGCGGTGACTGGAAAACGATTAAGCGCGCCGAGGGTATCATCCGCTTCAACGAGAAGCGCCAGACCATGAAAGCGCAAAACAGTTGTGCGGTCGCTTCCTGGTACGACCTCGATAATATCGCGCTGGTCGAATTCCACAGCAAGGCGAATGCGCTGGATGCCGATTCCATGGCCATACTCGACGACGCCATAGCGCAGGTCGAAGCCGGCAAGATGCGTGGACTCATAGTGCACAACGACGCCCAGCATTTTTCCTGCGGGGTGAACCTGCAACGCGTGCGTGACTTTTTCCGCAAGGATGATTTCGACGGTCTCGACCAATTCCTCGCCGACTTCCAGAACACCGTGCATCGCATGGCTCAGGCCGGGTTCCCGGTAGTAGCTGCCCCTGTAGGACTGTCTATCGGCGGTGGCTTCGAGGTGGTATTACACGCAAAACAAGTCATTTGCCATGCCAACTCGGTTACCGGCCTGGTCGAATCACTGGTCGGTGTGGTACCCGGCGGCGGTGGATGCAAGGAAACCCTGTACCGCTGGATCGAACTATTGCAGTGCGAAGACGATAATATCGCACCGGCCTGCTGGAAAGCTTTCATGAACCTCGGTTACGGCAAGACTGCGACCTCACCCATCATCGCGCAAAAGCAGGCCATGCTGCGCGGCAATGACCGCTTCGTCATCAACCGCGACCGCATCCTCGGCGAGGCCATAGAGGCGATTAACAACCCGTCGGAACAGCGTGATTTTGACCGACCAGCGCTGCGCATGCCGGGTAGACCCCTGTTCGAGGAAATGGTCAAATGGCTGCAAAAATCCTGCGACGAGGGCCTGTTCATGCCT
>CAXBMV010000710.1:0-2009 GCA_963976575.1 uncultured Gammaproteobacteria bacterium
CTTCGGATGGCTCGATGATGCCTTATATTGCCTACGGCAATGACCGTCAGGATGCGGCCGCTTCCGGGCCGGCCTTCGCGCGCGGATTGCTCAAGCTCGCCGACTTTCTGCGTGGCTCGACGCCTGATGAGGCCTGCGACCAGCGCCTGCATCTGGTCGCCCATTCGATGGGTAATTACGTACTGCGCCATACGCTGCAGGAATTTATCAAGCAATCAGCGGGACGCCCGGTGCGCCTGTTCGACCAGATATTCATGATGGCCGCCGACGAAGACAACGATGCCTTCGAACACGACTATAAGCTCAAACCTTTGCCGAGGCTGGCCAAGCGTGTGAATGTCTACTTCAACAATCAAGACCGCGCCATGGCGGTTTCGGACAAGACCAAGGGTAACCCGGAACGACTCGGTGACGATGGCCCGCGCGTGCCGCGTAGTATTCCCGGCAAAATCAGCCTGATCGACGTCACCCCGGTGGTATCAGGATTGGTCGAGCATTCCTATTATCTGGATACGCCGCGGGTGGTGGCTGACATGCGCGAAGTGCTGTCGGGGAAGGCATCTGATGCGATCGAGGGTCGCGACTATATACAGGAAACCAACCGCTATCGGCTGAAGAAATAATCCTTCGGATTTCAGCTCAGACCACGCAGGTCGGTGGCTCTCTGCTGTCGTAAGCGGTCAGGTGCATAACTCTACGGTCTTCGCCTGACAGCTTTCCGGTGGCGGAATGCCAGGTAGATCGATTGTCCCAGATGACCAGGTCACCAGCCTTCCATGGGTGCGCGTAAACACGCGGCGCTGCTATCGCCGGGCGCATCCAGGCTTCGATCTGGTTTCTTGATTCAACAATGCCAAACATGCGTCTGCTATCTGCAGAACCAGTCTCCAGGCTATGCAGGCAACGCGGATGCGGCATCAGAGCCTGCCGACCGGTGACGGGGCAGGTCCAGACCAGCGGGTATATCTTTGCCAGTGGATCTTCTAGCGGTTTCGGCACAGGTTCTGCGCCATCCAGCCAGGCTTGTTCGGCGGCCTCGTCGATCGCGCGTAATCCATTGTCGCTATTGCCCAGCGTATAACTCGACTGGAATGGATGGCTGAGATAGTGGACGCGGCTTTGCAAGCAGGCTTGTTGCTGTGCCTCGGGCATCAATTCGAAGGCGAGGCGGCCGCTGGCAAAGGCGGTGGACCCAGCCTCGCACCAGAGCCTGTCGCCGCTTTCATCGTTATAGGCAACCCAGTGTCCTTCTCCCGATGGTGCCTCGATGCAGCGCATCTGCGTGTAGCGGCAAGGGTCCTGGTCGTAAAAGGTGCCATCGATATGCCATTGCAAGGCTCCGCCACCGAGCACCTGCGAACCGCGTTCCTTGCCGTAGGCACCGCGTTCGCCACCGAGAGTCACCTTTAATCCATAATGGTTGATCTTGCCCTTGCCCAGTACCAGCACACCGGGCTCGTCCGGAACCTGGTAGGTGCCGGCCTTGTTGCCCTGCTCGCCCTTGTAGACTTCCCAGGGGTTATTCACCTGATCGCGCCACACCGATGCCGCCTCGCGGTTCAGGCCGCGATAAAAAGCCACTTCCTGTTTGGGCGTCAAATGCTGCTGACGCGGGATAACCAGCAATTGGTGCCGGTGTATGGCCAGGCGTAACTCGTCGAGTTGCCTTGCTTCGACTGTTGCGCAATCAAGATCGCTGACGCTGGCACCGAATGGGAGTTGCTCAAAAGTTTCGATTTTCATGGTCATGGCCGATAGTTAAGTTAACTGTCACCTTAATTTACCTTATCAATGCCAATAAGGCATATGCGGATCTATTGATAGATAAACTGGAATCTATCAGGGTACAGACGAATTCGAAGTTGGATGTAGCCCGTTAAACTATTATTAAATCCTCAAGTTATCAAGCGATCTGCCGAGTGTACGGATACAGGTTCAAACCTGTTTATGGTTTGTTGCAGCTAAAGAAATACTTAGGCGAGGATGCACAAAGGATTTTGCGCACCGGT
>CAXBMV010000711.1:0-2006 GCA_963976575.1 uncultured Gammaproteobacteria bacterium
TGTCGTGATCTCCTACCGCGCAGCGGTTATGTTCAACAGTAAATTTAAAAGGTCTTCGACCTTTTAATATATATTATCGGGTAGACCTTTTTAATTTTGTTGTTGATTTTCATATTTGTTAAGTTCCTGAATTTCAAATAAAAATTTTCTGGCTTTAATTTACTTTCTCGTTATCGGGTCAATGACCCGATAATACCCTTGAATTATGAAAAAATATTGATAATGTGGTCTGCAATAGTCTTTCGAATGGATTCGTCACTATGTCTTCTGCATCTTCCCCGTTTTTGGAATCGATTTCCAGTTTTATGGCCGTACGCCGTTATAGCAAACGTACCATCAAATCGTACAGTTACTGGATCAAATATTTCATTGTTTATAACAAAAAGAGGCACCCTCAGGAAATGGCTGCTGTCGAGGTTGAGCGATTTCTGACTTTTCTGGCGGTTGAGAAAAATGTGTCGATTTCTACGCAGAAGATCGCTCTGAATGCGCTGGTGTTTTTGTATAACCGGTGCTGGATAAACCATTGGGCGACATGGCAGAGTTCAACCGCTCGAAGAAGCAGCGCAACTTGCCGGTTGTATTGAACCGTAGCGAAGTTGGACGACTATTGGTGAAAATGAGCGGTGTGCCAAACTTGATGGCTTCGTTGCTATACGGGTCTGGCTTGCGCCGCATCGAGGTGGTGCGATTGCGCGTTAAGGATATCGATTTTGATTATTTAGAGCTGAAGGTATGGCACGGTAAAGGTTTCAAAAGCCGACTTGCGACCCTGGCTCCAGAGCTTGTGCCGCGGCTGGAAAACCAGATCGAACGAGTGCGCGTGCTGTTGAAAGAAGATTGCCAGCACGATCATTATGCCGGGGTATGGATGCCCGGTGCCCTCGAAAAGAAATACCCGGAAGAAAGTAGATCGCTCGGGTGGCAGTACCTGTTTCCGGCAAACCGGCTCAGTATCGAACCCGGCACTTCAATCTTGAGGCGTCACCATATCGATGAATCCAATATTAATCGCTCGATCAAGGCGGCAACGAAGTTGGCGGGAATCGAAAAGCAGGTCACCTGTCACACGCTGCGCCACTCCTTCGCCACGCACCTGCTCGAGTCCGGTGCCGACATCCGCACGGTGCAGGAGCAACTTGGTCACCACGATGTAAAAACAACCGAGATCTATACCCACGTGTTGCAGCGTGGTGCTCGCGGTGTGCGCAGTCCGCTTAGCGATTTGAATAACAGGTGATGTTGCCCGCTGCGAAGTCTATAATCCCGCCTTTGCAATAAAACAGAGATTAAAAAATGTCCGATGAGCCCCTGGTAATCGAAACCGGTGTACACAAAGCCGACGCCTGCGTCATCTGGTTGCACGGCCTAGGTGCCGACGGTCACGACTTCGAACCCATAGTGCCGGAGCTGCGCCTCGATCCGGGGATGAACATCCGTTTCATTTTTCCGCATGCACCGATGATTCCGGTGACCATCAACCAGGGTTTCGTGATGCGCGCCTGGTACGATATTCGCGCCGCCGATATCAGCGCCCAGCCGGATGAGCAAGGCATGCGTGCCTCAGCCGAATCGATCAGCGAATTAATCGATCAGCAGATCGCTGCCGGTATCGATCCCGGTCGCATCGCGCTGGCTGGTTTTTCCCAGGGTGGAGCGATCGTGCTACAGGCCGGCCTGCGTTATTACCGCGAACTAGCCGGCATTATGGCCTTGTCCACTTACCTGCCGCTGGCGGAAACCCTGGACGCGGAAAAATCAGACGCCAATGCCGCCATCCCGATTTTCCTCGCGCATGGTTCGGACGATCCGGTAATCCCGGTAGATCTTGCCTATCGCTCTCGCGGACTGTTGGAGAAAAGCGGCTATAGCGTGGAGTGGCACGAATACAAGGGCATGGCGCACAGCGTTTCTGAACAGGAAATCTTCGACATGGCTGAATGGTTGGAGAAGGCGTTGGGTTGATCCCTGCGAGATCAACCTAAGGCCCCGGAATAGGCGCAAAG
>CAXBMV010000712.1:0-2002 GCA_963976575.1 uncultured Gammaproteobacteria bacterium
GCCACCCATATCACCTCCATGCAGCGGCTTTGCACCAGGGATTTCCGGCAATTTTCGAATACGCCTGAGGTAGGACTCGCCTTGCTGGAGCGCTTTCTTCGATGCACCAGCCCTGGAATAGTCTTTCCCCATATCCGGGCTTTTGCGATCCAACTGGACAAGCTGCATTGCATCCGGAACCGTAGATGCATCGTCGAAGGGTGCACTGCGAAACAGGTCTTCGAAAAACAGCTGGCTGCCATCAAATAAACCGGTCGCATCCCCGACAGCCTGGTAGGTTCCCAGCGCGATGGTCAAATCAATGTCGTCAGGCACCAGTAGTGATGTTCCGGCACCCAGCGCCTTGCCCACCAGCACGCTGTCCAGCGGCTCCCAGCGCCTGACGCTGGTCAAGCCCAGGGCAGCATATTCCGGGGGCAGCATGCCTGCTGTTTCGGCTTCGTCGAGAAAGGAGTTGACGCCCTCGCTATAGGCTTGAAAACTGTCGATCATGCGAGGTGGATGCGCCGCCAGGGAACGCAGTGCAGCACGGCCCAGACCGATGGTGCGTGTTTCCACGTCTGTTTGTATGGCAGCTAGTCCAAGCACTTCGGCCAGCGTACCTGCAGCCGAACGACGTAACAAATCCATCTGGAACAAGCGATCCTCGGCGTGGATACGGCCTTGCATGAAAAACAGGTCATGCTCATTGTCGGCGTAAATATGTGGAATTCCGGTCGCGTCACGTATTACTTCGACCGCTGCTTCGAGGCCCGGGAGGGTGATTTCTGCCCGGGTAATCCGTGGTGCAACTAACAGTATCAAGAGCGGCAAGGTGGTTAGAAAGTTATTCATGATGTCCTCCATTCAGTAAATTGCCATTGACTGATGCATCGTCACGAGAGCGATCCTATGCTCATTCGAAGAGTTTTCCAGCACAATGCGCAAAGTATCAATATACGATTCCTTTCGTCGCAGTTACCGATGCCAAATCGGCCGAGTCGGGGAAAACGCATTAACTTCTGGAGCCGAGAGGGGGAGTAATATTGGTTGGAATAGAAATTTTTCATATCGGAGCCTGGGTGGTTTAAACGCGATATATGCTCTTTGACACCGTGATTAAACAGGATTGTGCCCAGGTTCCCGCTGAAATTATTCCGCGGCATGCTGCAATGCAAACAAGTTCTATATATAAGGCGAGCAGGCAATGCTTCAATGCGCCCGAATCCACCCATAAACTGGCATATTGCCCAGGACCAAGCTTCGAATGAAATTCACCCACTGGTTTTCCAGCCTGCTGCGTAAAATTCCCGGCAGCAGTTCCTGCTCAAAACTGAAGAGCCTCGCCCGCGCGCCTTTCCGTGGCGGAATACAGGCATTGCTTGTCGCCTGGCGCGAGCGCGGCCGCGTTTCCCTGCCCGAGGACAAGAGCCACTATTTCCTGGTACGTTCCTACCCCGGCTCGCGCATGCGCCGTTACCGCGTGCATTTGCCACGTGGCAGCGCGGCCACCCGACCACGCCCGCTGGTGCTGGTGCTGCACGGCTGTCGCCAGGAACATCTCGACATAGAAAGTATCACCGGATTCAACCAGCTATCCGACCAGCACGACTTCCTCGTCGCCTATCCCTTCGTCACCAGTTACCGCGGCCTGCGCAACAAGAATTGCTGGGGCTGGTGGTTCGACCGCGAAATACACGCCGGCGCCGGTGAGGTCGAAGACCTGTGGCAGATCGTCGAGGAAATCAAGCGCGACTACGTGGTAGACGGCCTGTCATCGGGCGGGGGCATGGCGGTGGCGATGATGGTCGCGCATGCCGGCAAGATCGCCTCGGGTGCCTCGGTCGCCGGCCTGCCCTACGCCGAGCGCGCCGATGCGGTGCAACACCCTTTCAATCCTCTCCCGGTGAGCCGCTCTGTAGACGCCATAGTCGCCGAGATGCGGGCCGAACTGGGCGCGCAACAAAAACCTCCACCGATACAGGTGATCCACTCCAGAAACGACGACAAGGTAAGACTGCAG
>CAXBMV010000713.1:0-2002 GCA_963976575.1 uncultured Gammaproteobacteria bacterium
TGAAACCGAGAAACGCTTCCAGTGGTACCGCCGCGGACGCTATGTCGAATTCAATCTGGTTTACGATCGCGGCACCCTGTTTGGCCTGCAATCCGGTGGTCGTACCGAATCGATCCTGATGTCATTGCCGCCGGTGGTGAACTGGCAATATAATTACCAGCCCGAACCCGGGAGCAGCGAGGCAGAGTTGACCGATTATTTTTTGAAACCGCGCGACTGGCTGGCAGAGGACCTTTGATGGACATCCATTTCCCCGAAATAGAAGTCGCCGTCGCAGGCGAAGCATTCAACAAGTGTGATCTGTGCACCAACTCCAAGTGCTGCACCTATGTCACCCAGCAAATCGATACGCCCAGATCAAAATACGATTTCGAAGTGCTGCTATGGCAGGTCTCGCATAGCGGAGTTGGCGCTTATAAAGATAGCGACGGCTGGTTCGTGATGTTCGAAGGCCGTTGCAATCACTTGCAGCATGACGGCCGCTGCGGCATATACGAAGATCGACCCAGCATTTGTCGCAGTCATAGTAACGACTACTGCGAATACGACGCACCCGCCGAAGACGGCTTCGACGAATACTTCCCGGATTATTCTTCGCTGCTGCTGTATTGCAAAAAACGCTTCCGCAAATGGACCACTGGTAACCCACCACCGGCCTGAACTTGCCAGCAGATTCATTTCAAAACGTCTGTTCGATTTCGATTATTCGCTTGTCAAATTTTTTGCGGCAAAGTATAAACATCGCCTCAAAGGCGACCGCTTAAGGTCACCAAATCAGGGGCCAGCAGCTATGCAGCAACTAACAGTCAATGCGGATTCGGTGGTCGATTTTATCCTCGACCTGTTCGCGCGTCGCGGTGCCGAGGAATACCTCGGAGAAAAAGTCTCGATGGCGCAACACATGGAACAAAGCGCGGCCTGCGCCAGCGCCGACGATGCTCCGGAAAGCCTGGTCATAGCGGCGCTGCTGCACGACATCGGACATTTTGTCGGTGATTTTCCGGTGGAAGCGCTGGAAAACGGCATAGACAACCGGCACGAAGAGGCCGGAGCGGAATTTCTGTCACCCTTCTTTCCCGCCGAAATCACCGAACCCATACGTTTGCATGTGGCTGCGAAACGCTATCTTTGCGCCACCGATGCAGGCTATCTGCAGCAATTGTCGGCGGCATCGGTGAATTCCCTGCAGGTACAGGGCGGCCCGATGAATGCGCGGGAAATCGAGGCTTTCGAATCCGCGATGCAGTACGCGCGCGTCTCTACGATGACAATGGCAAGGTGGAAGGCCTTAACATCATGGCGGCGAGCGAGTACCGGGCTCGTCTGCAGGCGCTACTACTGAACGAGGCAGATTAATTCATGGCAAGCATCGACAGCTTCAGCTTTGACGCAGACGAACTCCACATACACTGGAGCGATCAACGCGAAAGTAGACTGGCAGGCATCTGGCTGCGGGACCATTGCCAGGGAAGCGAGTGTCGCGATGCGCATAGCGGCCAGCGCTTGATGAATATCAGCGATGTACCGATGGACATTGCTATCGACAAGGTTGTGCAACAATCGGATAGTCTGATCATCGACTTTTCCCCGGAGGGGCATAGCTCCGAATTCAGCAACGAATGGTTATTGCGCAACTGTTATTGCCTGAACCGGCAATATGACGACCGCAGCGAAGCCGGCAAACAGCTATGGCGAGCGGATTCCTTCGAGCAGGGTTTACCGCGCTTCGATTACCAGCAGTTTTGCGAGCGCCCGGCTAGCAAGCTGGCGGCGCTGAAGTCGGTTAAGGACTCAGGCTTCGCCATACTCGAGGCGGTGCCCTGTGAAAGCGCTCAGGTGCTCAAGGTGATCGAGGAATTCGGCTTCGTGCGCGAGACCAACTATGGGCCACTATTCGAGGTGCGCAGTATAGTCGATGCCAATAATCTGGCCTTTACCAACCTCGGCCTCGGTTGCCACCTGGATAACCCTTACCGGGATCCGGTACCCGGCCTGCAACTGT
>CAXBMV010000714.1:0-2002 GCA_963976575.1 uncultured Gammaproteobacteria bacterium
CATTGGCTCTGGCATTGGTGATTGTCGACTGGCCAGGTCTAGCGCCAGCTCGCGCATTATAGCGTCGAATCAAATCGCCCGCGAACAGGCCCGGCATGCTGCGGAACAACTGGGATTATCGGTGAAGTTGGACGAAGAAACCCTGTACGACGACCTGTTTATACTTTCCGAAAAGATTTCACAGACACTGGCACGGGCAGAGCCCGGTATTTATATCTGGGGTGGCGAACCCACTGTCATGCTGCCATCCAACCCGGGGCAGGGGGGACGCAATCAAAGTCTCGCATTGGCGCTGGCCGAAGGTATTGCCGGGCGCAAAGACATTTCCATACTGGTTGCCGGAACCGATGGCACCGATGGCCCTACGCATGCAGCCGGGGGCCTGGTAGACGGTGAAAGTTGGGGCGACGCGGAAGCAGCGCGAAATGCACTGCAAGCTGCTAATGCCGGACCATACCTTTTCAAGCAGGACAGCCTGTTTGTCACAGGGCCGACCAATACCAATGTGATGGATCTGGTAATCGCCCTGATCGACTAGAGCAGGGCCGCTATTTCTTCCAGTACCAGCGGGTCTTCGATGGTAGAGGGTACCGAGTATTCTTCGCCATCAACCATGGCGCGAAGCGTCTTGCGCAGAATTTTTCCGGAGCGGGTTTTCGGCAGACGCGCAACCACCAGCGCCTGTTTGAACGCCGCCACCGCGCCTATGTCTTCGCGCACCATCGCCACCAGCTCTTCGATTATCTTTTGCGGCACAGCATCATCGCTATTTTTCAACACCACGAAACCTATCGGCATTTGCCCTTTCAGTTCGTCGTGACGGCCTACTACTGCGCATTCGGCAACCATCGGGTGCTTGCCGATGATTTCCTCCATTTCGCCAGTAGACAGCCGGTGACCAGCTACATTGATGACATCGTCGACGCGGCCCATGATGAATAAATACCCATCCTCGTCGAAATAACCACCATCGCCGGTATTGAAATAACCCGGGTAGGTTTCCAGATAATTTGCGCTAAAACGTCCAGGATCTCCCCATATTGAAGTCAGGCAGCTGGGTGGCAATGGCAGTTTGATGGCGATGTAACCTTGTTGCGGCGGGGGTAGCTGTTTTCCCTGTTCATCGAGAATTTCAATATTGAAGCCGGGTACAGGCATGGTCGATGAACCCGGCTTCACCGGCATGGATTCCAGGCCATGCAGGTTGGCAGCAATCGACCAGCCGGTTTCGGTCTGCCACCAGTGATCCAGCACAGGTACCTTGAAGGTTTCGCTTAGCCAGTGGTAGGTAGGTGGATCGAGTCTTTCGCCGGCGGCGAATATAGTCTTCAGACAGGATAAATCGTATTTTGCGGCAAGCTTGCCCTGTGCATCCTCTTTCTTGATGGCCCGAAAAGCGGTTGGGGCGGTAAACAGTGTCTTCACCCGGTGTTCCGATATGACCCTCCAGAAGGCGCCGGCGTCGGGCGTCATTATCGGTTTGCCCTCGTAGAGCACTGTGGTACAGCCGTGGATCAGGGGGCCATAGACGATATAAGAATGACCCACAACCCAGCCGACGTCGGATGCGGCCCAGTAGACTTCGCCAGGTTCGACATCATAAATGGCCGACATACTGTATTTCATCGCAACCGCGTGGCCGCCATTCTCGCGCACCACGCCCTTGGGTTTGCCGGTAGTTCCCGATGTGTAGAGGATATAAAGGGGATCGCTGCCATTGACCGGGACGCAGTCTATTGCTTCGGCGTCTGCCAGCGTCGCTTCCCAATCCAGATCACGCCCTGCCTGCAGGCTGGCCAATGCCTGTGGACGTTGCAGTACCACGCAGGCCGGTGGTTTATGACTGGCCAACTCATAAGCGGCGTCGATTATGGGTTTGTATTCGATAACACGGTTAACTTCGATGCCACAGGACGCGGTTAGTATCACTTTTGGCGTGGCATCGTCCAGACGCAGCGCCAGTTCCGGTGCGGCAAAGCCGCCGAATACCACCGAGTGCACG
>CAXBMV010000715.1:0-2001 GCA_963976575.1 uncultured Gammaproteobacteria bacterium
AGCGGGGTCGCTGTCGTCAGAAAATGCAGCGACGCTGCCACCAGCCACCAGCGCCGGGTCGACGCTGTCACCGGCGGCTATACCTGTTCCGCTACCATCCCAGGCAAGCATGGTCAGGGTCGCGCTATCGCTGGCACCCAAAGCCAGTACCATCGCCGGGTCGGGCAGGTAGCGCAGCAAGTCGTCGTTATCCAGCAGCAGGGCGCTGCTCGCCGAAACTGCTGGCAAGTCGATCCAGGTGGCGCCGTCGAGGCTGTATTGCCAACGGCCATTACCGGTGTTGGCATTCGTCCAGGCATCGTTAGTCGCAGCAATCACGGCAATGGCATTGCTGTCGGCCAGGTTACTGGTGGCGCTGCCACTTTGCGCCGAACTTTGCAGGATTTGCTGGACGCTATTACCCGAGGGGTTGGTAGCATTTTCGGCAACCGCGCTGAGTGCCATATTCTCGGCAACCGCGCCTAATCCGAGCCCGTCGTTGTTCTGGTCGAAGGATGCGCTGTTGTTGGAGATAGTGGTAAAGGTGAGCAGCCCGCTGAGGCTGTTGTTATTGGCGACTTCGACGCCGAGACTAAACACACCGTTGTAATTGGATGGTGCCCTGAACAGCGTCCTGTCGTTGATCAGATCGAGTACCGGTGCGATCACCGAGCCATCCGCCTGTGTCGCGGCCAGACCACCGGCCAGGCTTGCGCCGTCCGGCAGGCCGGTGAAACGCGCCGACTCGAGCACGCTCCAGCTGGCGAAGGCGCCACCGAGTTCATACCAGGATAAGGCATTCCCCGGCGCCCTGAAGGAAACCGTCAGGTAGTTTTTGCCATCGCTGTCGGGATTGTTGAGTATGTCGATAGTAATGCCGCCGACGTGTTGGTCGGCAAACGCAGAGAGCAGACCGCGATTCGATTCGACACCAGGCGCCAGGCCGATATCGGTAACCAGCTCGGCTCCAAAAGGTACCGACGTCCAGGAAAGATAGTCCGGGTCGCTGTCGCGCCGCCCGATGGAAATACCCGAAGTGGTATTGGTCGACAGATCGATATTGAATTCGAGGAAAAACAGGTTTTCATCGAGGCTGATGACGGTATTGTCGACCAGACGGAATAACCCGTTGGCGGCACCATGCGGGATTTCGATACGGATGAAGCCGGTATCGATCGCGCTGGGCAGGCCGCTGCTACCACCGAGGTTGAGGTCATTGTTGATGATATCGGTGACATCGACGACCGTGGATATGACATCGTTCACCAGCGCGGTAGGCGCACCCTGTCGGGCATACTCCAGCGCCAGCCACTGAACTGTCCAGTCGCTCTTGATTTCGCTGCGTTGCTCGATAACGAGATTACCCGCGCCGTCGAAGTAAATCTTTGGACCCAGGCGGGTATTGTTCACGTCACCCGCGATACCACCACCGGCGACCGAGTCGCCGAGCCTGTCGCCGATGATATTGAAATCGGACAGCAGTGGATATCCAGGCAGCAGGTCATCGATAAATGGCGCGGTGGGTTCGCCGTCTGTGGTGGTCAAATCACCGGTGACTTCGTAATTCTTGAAAGCCCAGGTCGCCACGCGCGCGTCGCCGAGGCCATCGACGACATTCACTGCACCACTGGCATGATAAATACCGCCTTCTTTGCGCAACACGATTTCGGCGTCGAGGATAGAAGCTACCGCCGGGGTGCTTTGCTCGCTGCCCTGGGCCTTGAGGATAATCACATCGCTGGCTGCATCAATCGGGAATAGGGCCCTGTCCAGCAAGCCACCTTCAGGCAGAATTTGGCGGGTTATATTGCCCGGGCGCATCGAGTCGTTCAGGAAGGATAAAAATTTGGCATGAAAAGCCAGTTGATCGGTCGCCAGTGAAAGCCCGGCGTGGGTGAGCACAAGGGTGTTGCCGACCTGTACTACAGCCAGGTCGAGCAGGCTCAGATTGATCGCGCCCGAGGTCACCGGAGCGGTCAACACGCTTAACCCGAGGGTTTGTCCTACCCAGCTGAAAATGGG
>CAXBMV010000716.1:0-2000 GCA_963976575.1 uncultured Gammaproteobacteria bacterium
CGACAAACATTTGATCGATCTGTTCCACCGCCCGATCTACCTCAGCGTATTTCTCATTGGCCTTGCGCTGGCGACTCGCCTGGTAAAAGTCGGCGAGCCTTACGACGGCATTATATTCTCCAGCCTGCTGAGCATTGCTTATCTGGTCTGGGCGATATTCCTGATTCGCGCCACGCAGTTACTGCTGCGCGCGGCCGCACAAAGCGAGCGTCATGTAGGCATTTTACACAGCAAGACTCTGCCGCTGTTCCAGAACCTGGCCAATATCCTCATCGTCGTCTTTGCCGTATACATAATATTCACCGCCTGGGATGTGGACATGACAGCCTTGCTGGCCTCGGCCGGTATCATCGGTATCGCGGTCGGCTTCGCCGCCAAGGACACACTCGCCAACCTCTTCTCCGGTGTATTCATCCTCGCCGACGCGCCTTACAAGATCGGTGATTACGTGGTGCTGGATACCGGCGAACGCGGTGAAATTACCCACATCGGCATACGCAGTACGCGCATGCTGACGCGCGACGACGTCGAGGTCACCGTGCCCAACTCGGTCATGGGCAACACCAAGATCATCAACGAGTCGGGGGGACCCGGCGGAGAGAAATATCGCATACGCGTCGCCGTCAGTGTCGCCTATGGCTCCGATATCGACCAGGTGAACGACGCTCTGATGGACATAGCCTTGAACGACGAAAGCGTCTGTTCAGATCCCGAACCACGCGTGCGATTTCGAACTTTCGGTGCCTCGGGACTGGATTTCGAACTACTCTGCTGGATCGATCAACCGGTGTTGCGTGGACGCGTATTGCACACGCTCAATTGCAAGGTTTACAAGCGCTTCATCGAGGAAGAAATCGAAATCCCCTTTTCCAAACACGATTTGTACATCAAGGAAATGCCGACCTTGCCGAAGGATTGAGTCTCGACCGGTCTTTTTAGTCTGACATTGCCTGAAGCTGGATGGATTCCAGGCGATTGATGCGAACCACGTAAAGCGCAGTCAGCAGTGCCAACAACACGCATAGCAGCATCATCCCCAGAAGCTGCTGCGCGCCACCGCCCCGGCTTAACACCAGGCCAGCGATTGAAGTCAGTATTCCACCACCCGCAAAAGTCACCGCTCCCTTAAGACCCGCTGCGCTTCCGGCAAGCTTCGGACGCACTGAAAGCGCAGCCGAGTTTGATCCCGGCAATGTTAAACCGTTACCCACGCCGACAAACACGGTGGCACCAAATAATGTGTAAACATTGATGTATCCCGCGAAGAAAAAAGCGAGCCCGGTCAACAGGCCACCAGTGGCGACAATTCTGCCGGCGATGATCATCGTGGTAATCGGATATCGCATCGCATAACGACCTGAGAGAAAACTGCCGAGGAAAAACCCCGCCGTTATCGTCCCCAGGCAGAAACCGATGGTCGCCGGGGATAAGGCAAGCGTGGTTTCGGCAACCAGTGGAACGCCCGCCAGAAATATGTAAAAGGCACCCACCGAAAAGGTAATACACAGCGTATATCCCCAGTACCGCCGTGATCGGATTAGTTCGGGGTAGGTTCGAAATTGTTTGGTGAATGTTTCCGAAGGGTTCTTATTGGTCTCGCCTAGATCAAACCAACACAGCAACAAGGTGGCTAAACCCAACAAGCTAAAAAAGAAAAAATTCGAACGCCAGCCAAACAATTCATCCAGTACCCCGCCAAGCATGGGTCCCAGCATTGGTGCGACCGCCATGGCCATAGAGACATAACCCATTTGACTGGCTGCTTCCTGTTCCGAAGCCGAGTCCCGAATAATGACGAATGCCAAAACCGAGCCGGAGATTATGGCTCCCTGCAAGATACGAAAACCGAGGAAACTCCATATATCCCCGGCCAGCATGCAACCCAGTGACGACAGTACAAATATTGCCAGTCCGGATCAAACCACTGGTCGGCGCCCAAACCTGTCCGATAGCGGACCGATGATCAATTGCAAAACAGCTGTTACTGCCAGGTAACCGGC
>CAXBMV010000717.1:0-1999 GCA_963976575.1 uncultured Gammaproteobacteria bacterium
CGATATGCATAGCCGGCCGACCAATGACAATACTGCTTTCGGTGGATTTATCCGCGCTGAAACTTTCCTCGCCTTGCCTTACGGTGGCTTTCATTTCAGTGACTTCGAGGTGAAGCCCGCTGCCCTGAGCGGTTACCTCGACGAAGGCGATGTCATCGACCTTGGTGATCGGGCATTTCAGGTGCTGCATCTGCCCGGGCATTCGCCGGGGTCTATAGCCTTATACGAGCAGAAAACCGGCACGCTGTTTAGCGGCGATACAATTTACGATGGCCAGCTTTACGATTCGGTTTACCACTCCGACAAGGCGCTGTATCGACAAAGTCTGCGACGCCTGCGCGAACTCGATATAGAAGTCGTACATGCCGGCCACGAGCCTTCCTTCGGCAAGGCGCGCATGCTGGAAATTATCGATGACTATCTCACCGGTCGCTCCGCTGTTATCGGGGATTCCACCGCCTGGATTGAAAGCCAGCTATAACAGACTTTCCCAGTAGGCCGCGAACTGCACCGCGATACGACCACTACGTGAGCCGCGGCTGGTAGCAAAACGTATCGATTCGGTTCTGGCCTCATCGTTCAGCTCCATTTTGCGCGCGACCAGACATTGCTCGACCACGGCGAGATACTGCTCCTGGGTAAAAGGGTGAAAAGACAGCCACAGACCGAAGCGGTCGGATAAGGATATTTTTTCCTCGATACTGTCGCTGGGATGTAGCTGACCTTCGACCATGCGGCTATCGAGGTTGTCCTGCATCGACTCCGGCATCAAATGGCGTCGATTCGACGTCGCGTAGATAACCACGTTGTCCGGCTGAGGTTGTAACGATCCTTCCAGACAAGCCTTGAGCGCTTTGTAGGAGTCGTCGTTCGCCTCGAAAGACAGATCGTCGAGATAAACGATAAACTTGCGTCCGTCTGCGGCCAGGCAGTGGATAATCTCGAACAACTCGCCGGTTGCCGACTTTGGAATTTCGACTATGCATAAACCCTGGTCCTTGAACTCGTGCAACTGCGCCTTGATCAAGGACGACTTACCCGTGCCGCGGGCGCCCCAGAGCAGGGCATTATTGGCGGGCTTGCCGGCGACGAACTGGGCGGTATTCTTCGACATCAACTTTTTCTGCCGCTCCAGGTGCAGCAGTTCGGCGCTGTCGACTTCGTCGATCAGAGCGATGCCTTCGAGGGCCGAGTGGGACCAGCGGTAGGCGCGAAAACCAGCATCGGTTTTTAGTTCGGCAGCAGCCGGCAACAACTTTTCAACGCGGACGAGAAGTTGCTCCAGTCGATCAAAAAATTTATCGGAATCGTTCATTAAACTTCCAGCTTTCTGTATTTGATACGATGCGGTTGCTCCGCATCCTGGCCGAGGCGCTGCTTGCGGTGCGACTCGTACTCGGAGTAATTGCCTTCGTAGGAATACACGCTGCTGTCACCTTCGAAAGCAAGAATATGCGTGGCGATACGGTCGAGGAACCAGCGATCGTGTGATATCACCACCACCGAGCCCGGAAATTCGAGTATCGCGTCTTCCAATGCGCGCAGGGTCTCTACGTCAAGGTCGTTGGTAGGTTCGTCGAGCAGGAGCAGGTTGCCGCCGCTTTTCAACAGCTTGGCCAAATGCAGGCGGTTGCGTTCACCACCGGATAGATTCTTTACGAATTTCTGCTGCGCGGCACCGCGGAAATTGAAACGCGAGACATAGGCGCGCGAGGGGACTTCGTAGCTGCCGACGATGATGTTATCCAGACCGTCCGACAGTTCCTCCCATACAGTATTGTCGCCGTTGAGATCATCTCGCGACTGGTCGACATAGGCGATTTTTACCGTCTCTCCTATTTTGAGCGATCCCTGGTCGAGGCTTTCCTGCGCTACGAGAATGCGAAACAGCGTCGATTTGCCCGCGCCATTGGGGCCGATTATGCCGACTATGCCACCTCGTGGAAGCTTGAACTCCAGGTCCTGGTAGAGCAGTTTGTCGCCGTAGGACTTATTTCCG
>CAXBMV010000718.1:0-1999 GCA_963976575.1 uncultured Gammaproteobacteria bacterium
GGGCCGCTGAATGAAAAGCTGGTCGCCGCGATGGCTTTTTTCAGCAGTCTCAGTGCCTCGGGCACCAATTACATCATCGATCCGAACACGCCGTTTACAGAATTACGCGACGATCAGATCGATTACGTACAGTTTCCGCGTGAAACCCTGCGGCTGAAAAGCGGTGATTGCGACGATTTATCGGTGCTGATCAGCGCCGGCCTGGAAAACCTGGGCATTAACACGGCTTTTGTCGAAGTCCCGGGGCATCTGTTCCTGATGTTCGACACCGGTCTCGACGAGATCGACGCAGCTTTGATCAGCCAGGATAACAGCCTGCTGGCAATCAGGGATGGCAGGGTCTGGATTCCACTCGAGGCGACCATGGTGAATACCAATTTCATCGAGGCCTGGGCGGAAGGTGCCAACAAGTATCAGAAAGCGCTGGCTGCCGATGAACTCGGTATTATAGACCTGGCCGAGGCATGGAAGGACTACAAGCCGGTCACCCTGCGCAAGGCGAACTACGATATCGAGCTACCGCACAAGGGTCGTACCGAGAGTCTGGTCAGGCAGGCTCGTACCATTTTGCTGGGCAAGAGCATCGATCGCCTGGTCCTGCCTTATCAGACGATGGTGGCCAATAATCCGAAGAATGTGACCGCTCGACTACAGGTAGCCATACTTTATGCGCGTTTTGGGCTATACGAAGATGCAGAACTCGCTTTCGAAGCCCTCACCGAACTGGCACCGGACAGCAGTGCGGTGCAGACCAACCAGGGCAATCTGTATTTCCTGCGCGAGGATTACGCCAGGGCAATCGACAATTATGCCAGGGCAACCGAACTGGATGGCGAAGACGGTGGTATCTGGGTGAATCTGTCGATGGCGCAGTACAAGGCGGGTGATTTGAAACAGGCCAAGACCAGTTACCAGCAGGCAGTAAAGCTGGACGCCGCTTTGCAAAAGGAGTACGAGGCTTATAGCAGGCTGTTAAGCCAATAGGACAGAAACCAATGAAAATGAAGCTAATTATTATTCTTTGCGCACTCAGCCTTGGCCTGGGTACGCCGCTTATCGCCCAGGACAACGTGATAATCGTCAATGAACCCGAGTCGCATAGCGTATTCAAAGGCTTGTTCAGATCGGTGTGGGCGAAGTTGAAATCGTTGAACCCAACTCAGAAGCAGTCTGCTAAATCGGTACAGGTATATACCGCCGGCATCCGTGGTGCCGAAGCCACCGATACCCTGCTCAAACCTTACTGGAAGAATGATTTGACCCAGGACGAGGCATTCCAGGCCGAGCTGAAGCTATTTTCCACGGCGCAGCAAAAAATGGACCGGGGCGAACTCGAACCGGCCATCAAATCCTTCGACGGCTTTCTCGACAAATATGCGCAAAGCAGCCTGAGACCGAACGCCTTATTCGCTAAAAGTATCAGTCTCGCCGGGCTCGGACAAGACCAGCAGTCGCTGCTCGCCATGCAGCAATTTGTTGCCGAAAACCCGAATCACCCACTGGTCGGCGACGCCGAACGAATCATCAGCGAATTGCAATAATCCCGATCTGTAAAACGATCCACGGCTGAGTATTCAGCCGCAGTCAAATTAACTATTGTGTCGTGCTTTTTAGTCTCTATCATAGCCGCGTGAATATTCTTGCCATAGATTCCTCCACCGAAGCCTGCTCCGCGGCACTGTTGTGCGATGACGGTCGTGTATTCAGTGAATTTGAAGTAGCGCCACGGCAGCATACCCGCCTGTTGCCGGCGATGATGGATGCAGTCATAGGCGCGGCGGGGATTGCGCGACAATCCATCAGTCACTGTAGTTTTGCCAATGGTCCGGGCGCCTTCACCGGTATCCGCATCGCCGCTGCACAGGCACAGGGCATAGGCATTGCGCTCGGCATTCCGCTGATACCAATATCCACGCTGGCGGTGATGGCGCAGGCCGCCTTCGACCGCAACCACGGCGACCAGGTGCTTGTAGCACTGGATGCACGCATGGCAGAGGTA
>CAXBMV010000719.1:0-1995 GCA_963976575.1 uncultured Gammaproteobacteria bacterium
CGAATCGGGAAGATGGGTGTACCGGAAAGTTCTGGGAATCCCGTTTTACCTCGCAAGCCCTCAAATCCAAGGAAGCCTTGCTCTCCTGCATGGCCTATGTTGATCTAAACCCGGTGCGGGCTGGCATCGCGGAGCAGCCGGAGACATCCGGTCATACCAGCATTCGCGAAAGGTTGAGGCCTGAGTTCAATCTGCAACAATCCATCGATGATCAAACAGGCTGTGGCGATCTACTAGATTTCAGGTCGGAATTGAAACCACTACTGGCATTCGCAAATGAGGCTACAAATGATCGCCAAACCGGTATTCCGTTCAACTTCAAAGACTACCTGGTTCTGGTGGACTGGACAGGTCGATTCATTCGCAGAGATAAGCGTGGTCAGATCGACGAGGCATCGCCACCCATACTATCCAGATTGAAAGTCTCGACGGAACAATGGTGTATCAATGTCACTCGGTTCGAGGCTATTCACCCGAGTCGATTTAATCGACAAGTCCCGCAGCTCGATACGGGATAGTTTACCTACATAATACTTCTGCAAACTGCCGGCTATGGGCTGGCCACGGGCAGAAATTGTCTTAAATCAAGAATTCGACGTGCGGCAGATGGTTAGTTCTGGTTTAGCTGAGTTTCTGGATTGACGCACCTGAGAAATATTGTCTGTTCAAGCTGAGATTTTGACTGGACTGGTAAGGTGTGTGTCCCCGTTAAGGAATAAGGTGTGTGTCCCCGTTAAGGAATATCCCCGTTAAGGAATACCTCCGACTTTCCGGGCCTCCGGTTAAGCGAGAAATAAAACAGGGACAGGATTAATTGTCTTATTACGCAATGCGAGACTAATCACCATATAGTCAAGGCCAATCAATCTACCCCGCCTGCAAATGCAGCCTCACCAACTGCGCCAGGCTGCGCACACCCAGTTTTTTCATCACCTGCGAGCGATGTACCTCCACGGTGCGTTCGCTGATGTCGAGGTTGGCGGCGATGGCCTTGTTGGCCATGCCCTGCGCGACCAGCTGGAAGATTTCGCGCTCTCTATCGGTCAGGCTGGCGACGCGACTGTCGATTTCTGCCTGGTCGAGTTTGCGGTTCCAGTGCCCGGTTTCCTCGTTCAGCGCCTGATGTATGCGCGCCAGCAGGTCGCTTTCGTTGATCGGTTTGCGCAGGAAGTCCACCGCGCCGTGACGCATGGCTTCTACCGCCATGGGCACGTCGCCGTGGCCGGTGATAAATACGATGGGCAGGGTGGATGCCAGCTGCAGTAACTGCTGCTGCAATTCCAGCCCGTTCATGCCGGGCATGCGGATGTCGAGTATCAGGCATCCGCGCTGGGTGCCGTCGTAGTGGTCAATAAATTCCTGGGCATTTTCGAAACCGCAGTGGGCGATGTCGGCGGACTCCAGCAGCATGCCCATGGAGTCACGCACGGCGTCGTCGTCGTCGATGATGTAAACCAGCTGTTCGCTTGAGTCTGTGCTCATTTTGCGGCCGCCAGGCTGAAGTAAAAAGTGGCACCGTCACCCTTGTTGTTGCTGAACTCGAGCTGGCCGCCATGCGCTGAAATAATCGAGCGACTAATCGACAGGCCCAGACCCATGCCCGATTCCTTGGTCGAGGTGAACGGCTGGTAAAGTTGTTTTTCCAATTGTATTGATACTCCCATACCGGCATCGATAATCGATATTTTCACCGAGTTCGTCAACGCACTGGCTTTGAGCACGATCTTGCTGCCTGACTTGCAGCGCCGCGTTTTCATCGATTCCACTCCGTTACGCAGCAGGTTCAACACCACCTGTTGAATCTGTATCGGGTCGCAATTGATCGCCGGAAGCTTCTTGTCCATGCGCAGCACGATAATGAAGCTGCGCAAATGCGCCTCGACCTCGGCCAGATTATGAATCTCACTAAGCAGTTTGGCGGCGTTGACGGTTTCCTGATGGCTGGCTCTTGGTCGGGTCATTTCCTGCATACGCTCTATGACCGCGCCTGCGCGG
>CAXBMV010000720.1:0-1989 GCA_963976575.1 uncultured Gammaproteobacteria bacterium
AAAATGCCGAACTGGTTATTTCCCTGGGCGGAGATGGCACTTTGCTGACCGCGGCACGTGCACTGGTGAATCAGGACACACCTCTACTCGGTATCAACCTCGGTCGTCTCGGATTTCTTGCCGATGTCTCTTTCAAGGATTTCGAATCCTACCTCGAAGCGGTGGTACAGGGGCGATATACGGTGGAAAAGCGCTTTTTTATCGAAGGCGAGTTTTTCCAGGGCAAAGACCGGCTGTCATCCAGTATCGCGCTCAACGATATTATTTTGCACAGCCACGAAACTACCCGCATGATCGAATACGAGATTTATAGCGGCGGTGATTTAATCCATAAGCAGCGTTCAGACGGCGTTATCGTAACCACGCCGACCGGATCAACGGCTTATGCCCTGTCCGGGGGTGGTCCAATCATGCATCCCTCGCTGGAAACCCTGGCGATTGTACCCATTTGCCCGCATACCCTGAGTAACAGACCAATCGTATTACCCGCCGACCAGCCCATAGAAATCCGTCTCGGCCAGGAGACCACGGTAGCCAAGCTGAGTTACGACGGACAGGCATCGCTGGTCATGGATAACACCCACAGCATACGTATTACCCGCCACCCACGGCGGCTCACCCTGCTCCACCCCGAGGACTATGATTATTATCAGATTCTGCGGGCAAAACTTTACTGGAGCACGAATTACTAAGCGCCATGCTCGAATCATTACAGATTAAAAACTTTGCCATTATCGATAGCCTGCAACTCGAATTCGATGACGGAATGACTGCGCTCACCGGGGAAACCGGTGCCGGCAAATCGATCCTGCTCGATGCCCTGAAACTGGTGGCGGGAGATCGTGCAGAAAGCGACAGTATTCGCAATGGCGAAGAAAAGGCCGAGATCAGCGCCCACTTCAACCTCGACGCCTGTCCGGCAGCACAGCAATGGTTAGTCGAGAATGAAATGCAGGCCGATGGTGAATGCCTGATCAGGCGGTTGCTGATGGCCAATGGACGCAGCAAGGCTTTTATCAATGGCAGTAACGCCACCCTGGTGCAACTGCGCCAGCTATGCGACCAGCTCATCGATATCCATGGGCAGCACGAACACCAGTCATTACAGAAACCGCAGGTCCAGCGCGAGTTGCTCGATGCCTTTATCGCCGACAGCCAGCTTCTAAAGCAGCTTTCTGATAAACATGCTGGCTACCGGGAACTGGAGCGGCGCTTGCAACAGGCGCAGTCCGGCGCGCAACAGCGCGAGCAGCGCGTTGATCTGCTGTGCCTGTATAGCGATGAATTGAATCAGCTCGACCTTGGCGACGCCGAATTTGAATCCCTGCAGCTTGAATACCGGCGTCTATCCAATGCGGGTCAATTAATCGAGAAGGTTGGCAGCGTTATCGAGCTGCTCTATGAAAACGAAGATCACAGCGTGCAATCGGCACTCAGTCTCTGCGATCACCAGTTGGCTGAGCTGGTGGAACTCGATCAGGGACTGACTCCCAGCCAGGAGCTGATCAATGCGGCGCTGATACAGGTAGAAGAAACCACCAACGAACTACGCGCCTATATCGATCGCATCGAACTCGATGATGAGCGCCTCGAGTGGCTGAACCAGCGCATTGCCAGCGTGCAAGACCTGGCGCGCAAGCACAGGGTTGAAATCTCTGCCCTGCCCGAGCTGACGCGTCAATTTAACGAAGAGTTGCAGCAGCTCAACAGCGGCGCCTTCGATCTGGAAGCAATTCGGGCAGAACTGGAAAAGGCCGAACAGGATTACCTGTTCAGTGCGCACGAGTTATCGCACAGGCGCGAAACCACCGCAAAAGGTCTGTCCGATCAAATCAGCGGCATCATGCAGGAACTGGGGATGGAAGGTGGCCGCTTCAGTATCGAGGTGCAGCAGAATACAGATGCAAGCGCCTACAGGGCCAGCGGTATCGATACGATTAGTTACCTGGTCAGCGCCAATCCCGGGCAGCCACTGAAATCTCTGGCTCG
>CAXBMV010000721.1:0-1987 GCA_963976575.1 uncultured Gammaproteobacteria bacterium
GGTATCTTCTGCAGGCTTGACGATGACCGGGCAACCAGCGGCTATGCCCGGTGCGACCTGATGCACGATCAAATTGAGCGGGTGGTTAAAGGCACTTACCGCCATGACCACGCCAATCGGTTCCTTGCGCGTAAAAGCCAGGCGATGCTGCGAGGCGGGGTTTAGATTCATCGGTACTTCGCGCCCGCTGCTGGCGCGCAGGCATTCGATTGCATTGCGTACCCCGTCGATCGCGCGGGTGACCTCGACCTTCGAATCCGGCAGTGGTTTCGAAGGCGAGCTGATCGAAGCGCTGCTGCATGATATTTGCGGTTTTCTGCAATATTTGCATGCGCTGTTGCGGTGGCAACCAGCGTTTGCGATCACGATAAATAGCGTAGGCATTGGCCAGCGCCTGCTCGGCACCCTTGCCGTCGATCATCGGCACTTCGCCAATCTGCGACAGATCCCAGGGTGAATTGACCGCTTGCTCGCCGACCTTGTCGGCACCAGCTACCATCAAATCAAAACTGATATCCATTGTTCTTCTCTCGAGTTAGATCGGGCAGACCAGGTTGCCGAGCTTTTCGGTGAGCTTCATATTCTCCGAGTAGTCTACCGGACAGTCGATTATTACCACGGTATCATCGGCGATGGCCTGCTTCAACGTCGGCAGCAGCTCATCCGCCGATTCAATACGATAGCCCTTGGCGCCGAAGCTTTCGGCGTACATGACGAAGTCCGGGTTCTTGAATTCGATATGGGTATCGCGACCGAAGCGTCTATCCTGGTGCCACTTGATCAGACCATACTTGCTGTCGTTCCACACCAGGATGACGATAGCGACACCGATGCGCAGCGCGGTTTCGATTTCCTGGGAATTCATCAGAAAACCGGCGTCGCCGGTTACTGTCAAAGCGGTTCGATCCGGATAAGCCAGCTTGGCCGCAATGGCGCCGGGCACACCTATACCCATCGAGGCAAAACCGTTGGAAATAATGCAAGTGTTCGGGCGTTCGGCCTGGTACATACGCGCCACCCACATCTTGTGCGCACCCACGTCGGAGACGACGATATCATCGGGGTTCAGCGCCTTGCGCAGGTCGAGGATGATGCGCTGGGGTACCAGCGGGAAAGCACTGTTGTTTTCGTGGGTGGTTAATTCCTCGACTATGGTCTCGCGCAATGCCTGCGATTTAGTACCCTGCTGAGGCCTGGCCTCGGCGGCTATGCCTTGCAACGCGGCAGTAATATCACCGACCACGCCGCATTCGAGGATGTAATGCTCGTCGACCTCAGCCGCGCTCATGTCGATGTGAATAATCTTGTTATCGTTATCCTTGTTCCACAGGTGCGGGTGATATTCGATCATGTCGTAACCGATGCAGATCACCACGTCGGCACGATCAAAACCACAGGCCACGTAATCCTGCGCCTGCAAGCCCACCGTACCCAGCGACAACTCGTGCGAAAACGGGATACTCCCCTTCGCCATGAAGGTAGTCGCCACCGGGATATTCAGTTTCTCGGCAAAGGCGACCAGCGCGTCGTTGGCCTTCGCCCTGACGACCCCGTTGCCGGCCATAATCAGCGGATACTTGGCGGCCGAGATAATCTCAGATGCCTGGGTGATTTTGTCGGCCGGTGGTACCGGCGGTTTCGCGCTTTGTACTTTCAGGGGCTTCTTGCCCTCGACTTCCATCGCGGCGACGTTTTCCGGAAAATCGATGAAGCTGCCACCCGGCTTTTCCGCCTGGGCCGCCTTGAAAGCTTTACGCACGATTTCGCC
The DNA here is from genome assembly GCA_963976575.1 of uncultured Gammaproteobacteria bacterium. GTDB lineage: Bacteria > Pseudomonadota > Gammaproteobacteria. Next base: position 1,769 of record CAXBMV010000721.1, read on the forward strand.
GACAATTTCCGGTTCGCGAATCTGCACGCTGTACTTGGAGATAGGTGCAAACAGGTTGACCAGATCGAGTACCTGGTGGCTTTCCTTGTGCATGCGCGTGGTCGCGCCCTGACCGGCGATGCCGATGATCGGCGCGCGGTCCATGTTGGCGTCGGCAAAGCCGGTCACCAGGTTAGTGGCCCCCGGACCCAGCGTGGCCAGACAAACACCGGCCTTTCC
>CAXBMV010000722.1:0-1974 GCA_963976575.1 uncultured Gammaproteobacteria bacterium
CCTCGGTGGCGACAGCGAAGTGCTCATCAATCACAAGGGCCAGGTCAAACTCGGCAGTAATCGTATCGTGCCGCTGTCGTTGTTATGTCATCGTTTTCCGGCAGTTCTGGAACGATTGCAAAGCAGTCTCGGCGAGGGTATGGGACTGGCGCGGGCAACCCGGTTTATTATGCTACCCGAAGGTTTCGAAGCCAGTGGATTGCCCAAAAGCCTGTCGCTGGCCGACCGCGATTTTGTCGCCAGGCTGAGCCAGCAACCAAGGCCCTATGATGAGGTCGTGGTGCATGCTTCCGACCGTGCACGGGTGGAGCGCCTCATCGACCGGGGCCTGGTGCAGGTGTCCGGATTAACCCCCAGCGATGCCGCGCACGCATTGGGCAAGCAGTCACAGTGGTCGTTGCAAGCGGCGCGACTGGGTTGCCTTATGATAGCCCGCGCCTACAGCCTGATCGCCTGGAATGACGAGGAACTGGACGCCGGTATCGACCAGTTTGCCAATCTCGTATTCGAAGCCATGGTTGCAAAGAGCTGTTATCTGGTCATCAACCAGCTCAGCGGCATTAATTTTGCCGAAGATGATCCTCTGATAAAGACGGTTACTCAGGGTGATGGTCGTTTGAATGACCTATCGATTTCACTCAAACCCTCGATTCCGCTGGTCGCGGTAGGTGGTCCGGCGCCAGTTTTTTACCCCCGGGTTGGTGAAAGACTCCATATTGAAACAGTGATTCCCGAACACGCCGATGTCGCCAATGCGATAGGTGCGGCTATAGGCCATATCAAAATCAGATCGGTGATAGAAATCACACGTAGCGAAGCCGGTGGTTATTACCTGCATCAGGCAGGCACTCCCCTGTTCTTTGCCGATTCCACTCAGGCGCTGGAAAATGCAAGACGGCTTGCCAGCGAAGACGCCAGCCAGCGGGCCCGGGCCATGGGCGGTAACAGCGCCGAAATCAACCTTGCCATTGAGCGTATCGATTTGCCCAACATGAATCTTGAGGCCAGTCTGATTTCGGCTACAGTGATCGCCGAATGTCTGAGCATCCCTGAACCAAGTTGAGTTATGCTGTCTAAACGACGACAAATCCCGAGGAAATATTATGACGCACGAGTTTGACTACGACCTGATAGCACTGGGGGCCGGCAGCGGTGGTCTGTCGGTGGTTGAGCGTGCCGCCAGCTATGGTCAGCGTTGTGCAGTGGTGGAACGTGGCAAGATGGGCGGTTCCTGTGTCAACGTCGGCTGCGTGCCCAAAAAAATCATGTGGTTCGGCGCCCATCTTGCCGAAACTTTTGGCGATGCTGCGAGCTATGGTTTCGATCTGGAAGTGCGTGGTTTCGACTGGTCGCAACTGGTGCAAAAACGCGAGGCCTATATTAGCGGTATCAATGACTGGTATCACGGCCACCTGAAGGGTTTGGGTATTGAAGAAATCACTGGTGACGCCAGCTTTGTCGACAAACACCGCATCACAGTGAATGGCCGCGAATACTCGGCTAAGCACATCGCCATATCCACCGGGACACAACCGCAATTGCCATCTATTCCGGGCGCCGAGCACGCGATTACTTCGGATGGTTTTTTTGCCTTGCAACAGCAACCACAACGGGTAGCTATCGCCGGTTCGGGATATATCGCTGTCGAGCTGGCCGGTGTGCTCCAGGCACTGGGAAGCGAAGTGACACTTTATCTGCGTAAACAGCATGTACTCGGTGAGTTCGACAGTATGTTGAAATCCCTGTTGTTCGAATCACTGCAAAAATCTGGCGTAACATTGCGCACGCAGAGCGAAATCACTTCGATCAAGCGCGATGGAAACGGTTTATTAGATATAGAAGACAATCAATCGGTCGGTCTAAAAGGCCTCGACCAGGTGATTTATGCGGTGGGGCGTAGCCCGGATCTGGACGGTTTGAATCTGGCAAATGCCTCGGTAAAGCTGGATAAAAAAGGATACATCGAAACCGATT
>CAXBMV010000723.1:0-1953 GCA_963976575.1 uncultured Gammaproteobacteria bacterium
TATCACGCGGGCGCCGCTGCTGGCCGCGAGCAGTGCCGCGCTTAAACCGGCAGGCCCGGCCCCGACCACGAGCAGATCGCAATGCGCATTGCGCGTTTCATAATGCCCCTGGTGGTGCAGTTTGGCGGGTGCCGATGCGAGTCCTGCAGCACGCCGTATGGATGGTTCGAACAAATGCCAGCTTGGCCACTTGAAAGTCTTGTAATAAAAAGCGGCCGGCAGCAGTTTGGCAAAGTACTGGTTCACCGCCATCAGGTCGAAGTCCGGGGAGGGCCAGCAATTCACCGAGCGCGCAGACAGCCCGTTACGTATCTGCACCCGCGTAATCGGCTGGTTACCCGATTCCTCGTCGCCGACCAGTTCCACCAGCGAAGAGGGTTCTTCGTAACCGGAGCCGACGATGCCGCGTGGGCGGTGATACTTGAAACTGCGCGCGGTCAATTGCACGCCATTGGCGATCAGCGCCGAGGCGAGGCTGTCACCTTCGAAGCCCTGGTAAATCTTGCCGTTAAAATGAAAGCTGACGGTTTTATTGCGATCGACGAGCCCGCCTTGAGCAATACGGTTGAGGCCCGTCATGACTGCGGCTCCTCATCGATGATGTCGTGGCTGCGCGTGTCGCGCGCGATGGTAAACCAGCTGCCGCAACCGCGTACATGCCACCAACGTTCGCGCACCGGGCCGAGCGGGTTTTTAGGTACCGTCAGGTATTCCACCCAGGCTGCGTCGTCTATCTGCGAGGCGTCTTCGGGGCGCTGATCTTTCAGGGGTCCGCCGTGGGCGAATTCGACTTCGCTGCGCGGGCCGCAAAATGGACAGGATATTTTCAACATGGGCTAGTCATCATCATGTCGCAGTGGTGGTGCCGGCTTCGAGAATAAAATCCAGAGTCTTGAAGCGTTGCAGTGAAAAGGGTGCGATCAGCGGATGCGGCTCGTTCTTCGCGATCAAATGCGCGAGCGTATAGCCACCCGCCGGCACCGCCTTGAAACCACCCCACCAGCCGGCCGAGACGTAAAGCCCGGGAATATCGGTGAGGCTGACGATCGGCGATGCATCGTGGGAAATGTCCAGCGTGCCGCCCCACTGGCGCATCAGCTTCAGGCGTTTGAAAGCGGGGAATAGTTCCAGCATCGAGCAGACCGCGTCTTCGAAGACCTGTTGTTTGATATCACGCCGGAACGACTGCCCCGCGTCGGGCGCGCCGCCGATCACCAGTTCGCCCTTGTCGGACTGGCTCAGATAGACACCGATATCGGGACAGTTGACCACCACATCGATGATCGGTTTGATCGGCTCTGACACAAACGCGGTCAGGTTGAATGATTTGATCGGCAGTTTCAAACCGATGGTATCGGTGATCGAGGTGGTATGGCCGGACACCACCACCGCGACCTTGTCGGCATAAATAGTACCGCGATTGGTTTCGACGCCAGTGATGTTGCCGCTCTCCCCGCCGCGCAGTAATTTCACCACTTCGGTGTTCTGGTGTATCTCGACGCCGTGATCATCGGCCGCGCGTGCATAACCCCAGGCCACCGCATCGTGGCGGCAAACCGCAGCCTGCGGGTGCACCATGCCGGCGATAATCGGCAGACGCGACTCCGGCCCGCCGCCAGTCAGGGGCGGGATGCGCCGACGCAGTTCTTCGACGCCGATGCGCTCATAATTGGAACCGTGTAAATCCATGTGGAACATGCGTCGCTTGATTTCGCGCAGCTTGGGATAGGTTTGCACCACATCGATCATGCCGCGTTTGGAATACATCAGGTTGTAATTCAATTCTTTCGTCAGACCCTCGAACAGGTCCACCGATTTCACGTAAAACGGGATGCTCTCGTCGCGCATGTAGTTGGAGCGGATGGTGACCGTGTTGCGCGCGATATTACCGCCGCCTAGCCAGCCGCGTTCCAGCACCGCATCGGTCATCGCCTTGCGCCGTTCGAACGTCAC
>CAXBMV010000724.1:0-1951 GCA_963976575.1 uncultured Gammaproteobacteria bacterium
CCGCACTGGCTCCGCATCGTGCTGCCCGACTGGAAGGCCGCGAACTCCTGCTCGAACAGTTAATCGACGCCTGCGCTATCGATGATTCGCGGCATCATTTACTGGTTGAAGGCGCCGGCGGGTTTTATTCGCCGATTGCCGAGAATGGCTTGAATGCCGATCTTGCCGGAGAACTGCAACTGACCGTTTTTATTGTCGTCGCCGATCGCATCGGCGCGGTCAACCAGGCTTTGATGACTATCCAGGCAGTGGAAAGCCGCCAGCTGCGTATTGCTGCCATTATTTTTAATCAGGTAACGGCAGACATTGATGAGCAGATGGACAATGCCGCCGACCTTGCCGCTTATTGTCGCTATCCGATATTCCGTTGCGGGCATGGCGCCAGCCTGCCCGAAATTTTTGCCCGCTGAGATGGCCGACTCGAAACTCGATCGCATGCTCGCACCCTGGGTATTCGTTGTCACGGGGATTGTTTTCAATATTCTATCTGCGGTTATCACCCATTATTTTATCGGACTGAACAACGAGCAGATAACTTCGATCAACCGTGACATACAGAACCGCCAGGTGTTGATCGACAGCCTCTGGCAGTCGCGTACCGAGGTCGAGCGCAAGAAAGAATTTTTCATCCTCTACCTGGCCAACAAACCTGAGTCATCGATGCTGCTCGACAATTATTATCAGGATTATTTGCAGGAAACCCTGCAAAACCACAACCTCACCGGCTTCGACACTCGCCTGGGTAAAAAGATGGAGGGAGACCTGGCGCTGTTGCTCGACGTCAGCAATGCCGCACAGACTTCAATCATAGAATCGATCAACCAGACTTATTTCGAGGTGCTGGAGAAAACGGACTTGAAGAATCCTCTGGAAAAATCCAATGCCCGCCTCTTCAGTGTTGCTATTTTCCTGCAGTTAATCGGCTTGATACTGGTACTCGCCCGCGACCTGCGGCGACACTGACAATGAACAGGGGTTACCCCGTAATACTCACCGGTTACATCGGCTGGGGATTGTTTCCGCTCTACTGGAATCTGTTAATCCATGTGCCGGCGCTGGAAGTCCTGTTGCACCGCATGCTCTGGGCCACACCGTTGCTGCTACTGCTGGTCTTTCTCAGCCCGCGTCGCCGCAACCAGGTTTATCTGGCGCTGCATTCGCTGGCCGAAATCAAGTGGCTAATCATTTCCAGCCTGACGATCAGTTTCAACTGGGGCATATACATCTGGGCGGTGAGCAATCAGCGCGTCGTCGAGGCCAGTATGGGCTATTTCCTGACCCCCTTGCTGAACCTGCTCGCCGGGGTAATCGTGTTCAAGGAAAAGCCGAGTCGCTTGACGTTACTGGCAATCCTCTGTGCTGCGGTCGGGGTAGCCTATTACATTTTCAGCAGCGCGATTATCCCCTGGGTGGGATTCGCAGTCGGAATCAGTTTCGCCGCCTATGGCCTGCTGCGCAAACAAATGATCACCAATGCCATCCCGGGATTGTTCATCGAAACCCTGTTGCTAATGCCTTTCACCCTGGCCCTGCTGGCCTGGTTACATTTCAATGGCGAGGCGTTGTTTTTGCATCATGCCAGCAGCACGGATCTCTGGCTGATACTGGGTGGTCCGATCACGATATTACCACTGGCGTTTTTTACCGCCGGCACGCGTATGCTGCCTATGACCACGGTGGGGATTCTGTTTTACGTCACGCCGACGCTGCAATTTCTTTGTGGCGTGTTTGTTCTCGGCGAAGCCTTCGATAGCGACAAGCTGATCGGCTTTATCGGTATCTGGACAGGTCTTGCAATTTTCAGCTATAGCCTGCTAACCGGCCGGCAATCGGCTAGCTGACAAACTTCGCCATATTGCCAACTTCGACGATCTTCATCGCGTTGGTGCCACCGTCGGTGCCCATCAAGTCACCCTTGGTGATGATCACCAGATCACCGTCTTCGAGCACA
>CAXBMV010000725.1:0-1950 GCA_963976575.1 uncultured Gammaproteobacteria bacterium
AGGGATGCCAGCGAATCCTGCCAGCCCAGGTGACAGGCTTCCTCGGGTATCACATCCGGTATGCCTTGTTGGGTTATGTTTAACTCTGTCCCCAGCGATACTTGTTTCAGATCAACGCTAACCATCATTTCTCCGGGCAAACCAGGGTCGTCGAAAACATCCGTGTAGCGCAATAGTTTATCGGCCACCAGTTCGAGATACTCGCCGCCGAAAGAATGGCTATTGCCGCTGGCAAAGTGGGTAAAAGACATTTTGAATTTGCCGCCAACACTGGCATCGAATTCATGTATCTGCGCGGTATAGCCGTTTGGTGGCAACCATCGGGCCAGGGCATCGGCGTTGGTAAATGCCTTGTAGATCAATGCAGGGGAAGAACGCAGTACGCGGTGGAGTTGGACTGTGCTCGGCATGGCTGGAACACCTCTTGCTTTAGATGAGCAGGTAAACCTGGCTGCGCAAATTATAAGTAAATTCGGGGATAAATATACAGGGGAAACACCAGCTGTTATATCGGCCTGTTGACCAGCGTAAAAAGTATTGTGTCTTCCTGGAGCCGGGATTATTCTGACGCTTGATCACGCAACGATGAGCTCATTTTCAAACATAACAGCGACACAAGGAGTCCACAAAAATGCAACGCAAGAAAGCCAGTGACTTTGACCCGGAACTACTCGACCTGTACGACAAGTACGCGCATAACCGCATCAGTCGCCGCGAGTTTTTTGACAAGGCGGCCAAGTTTGCGGTCGGCGGCCTGACCGCTACGGCATTGATCGAAAGCCTGCTGCCAAACTATGCCCTGGCAAACCAGGTGGATAGCAGCGATGCGCGTATCAGCGCCGGAACCATTGATTATGATTCGCCGAAAGGGCACGGCAAGATTCGTGGTTACCTTGCCCAACCGTCCGCTATGGGCAGGGTGCCGGGTGTAGTCGTGGTGCATGAAAATCGCGGACTCAACCCCTACATCGCCGATGTCGCGCGCCGCCTCGCGGTGGCCGGATTCATCGCCCTCGCGCCCGATGGATTGACACCGCTCGGTGGCTATCCCGGCAACGACGATGAAGGCAAGGCGATGCAAGCCACGCTCGACAAGGGCAAGCTCAGCGAAGATTTCATTGCCGCCTACGAGAAATTAAAGTCCGATCCCAATTGCAGTGGTAAGGTCGGCGTGGTCGGTTTTTGCTACGGTGGCGGGGTGTGCAACGAGATGGCGGTTCGCCTGCCCGACCTCGGTGCCTCGGTGCCTTACTACGGGCGCCAGGCCGCGGCCGCGGATGTGCCGAAAATCAAAGCGCCTTTATTGCTGCACTACGCAGGGCTCGACCAGCGCATCAACGATGGTTGGCCGGATTACGAAGCAGCGTTAAGGGCAAATCGCAAATCATATGTTGCGCATATTTATCCGGGAGTGAATCACGGTTTCCATAACGATACGACGCCAAGATACGATGCGGACGCCGCGGAACTGTCGTGGCGGCGCAGCATAGACTTCTTTAAACAGCACCTGGCCTGATGGATGATCGAATTACCACCAAATTGCCATAGATCAAGGAGATCTGTGCCAGGATGTTCGATACTGGTATCGATTAAAGAAGGGGAAGAATAAAATGAGTGAGCAGACTATCGACGCATATCTGAAATCCCATGCGCTCTTCGAAGATCTGGAAGATGCCTTTATGCAAACCCTGTTGAATTCAGCCTCGGAGCTGCAAGTTAAAAAGGGCGATCTTTTGTTTCAGCAGGGAAAGCTGGCCGATAAATTCTATATTTTACGCACCGGACTGGTGTCTATCCAGGTGCCTGCGCTGGTTGGCCCGACACTGGAAATTCAATCTCTGGGTGAAGATCAGGTGCTCGGTTGGTCCTGGCTAATACCGCCCTATCGTTGGCACTTCATGGCGCGTGCGTTGGAGGATTCGGAATTGATCGAGTTTGACGGCAGGGCGC
>CAXBMV010000726.1:0-1944 GCA_963976575.1 uncultured Gammaproteobacteria bacterium
ACGCTGGTCGCTGGCTGCGTCTTCACGGTGGCCCTGTTGTGCATAACCCAGGCTTATCGCATCGCCATTGTCAGCAGTGTCGCCCCGTTCGAATACTCTTACCTGTTGTGGGCAAGCCTGATCGGCTACCTGTATTTCGGCGATGTTCCCGGCCCGCGCACGCTGCTCGGAGCTATGGTCGTGGTTGCCTGCGGCTGTTACATCGTTTACCGGGAAAAGGGTAGGGAGTCGCGCCTGCGGGTTGATTAGAACAACGCCGGCAACACTGGTAATATGACTGCCTGTCACGGTGATTACTCGCGGAGCTAGTCATGAAGTCGATAAGAATGCTATTTCAAATCCTGTTGTTCTGCAGTCTTGCGCTTGCGCCGCTAGCGCAGTCTGACCAGAGCGATAATCGCCTCGAAGCCCTGTTCCAGAATCTGAAAAACAGTCAGGACGATGAAGTTCTGCAGGCAACAGAATCCAGTATCTGGGAAATCTGGTATGAAAGCGGCGACGATGAAATCGATGCGATCATGCAGGAGGCGGGGCTGGCGGTTCAGTCCGGGCAACTGCGCCTGGCGGAGTCCATGTATGATCGTGTTATCGAAAAGCTACCTGGATTCTCGGAGGGCTGGAACCGTCGCGCCACCGTGCGTTTTTACCAGCGCGATCTGGACGGCTCGCTGGCGGATATCGAACAAACCCTGCGCCTCGAGCCTCGTCATTTTGGCGCCATCTGGGGACTGGGTATGATTCTTGGTTCAAAGCAGGATTACCAGCGTGCCATCCTGGCTTTCCAGCGTCTGTTGGAAATCAAACCCAATGCCCGCGACGCGCGACCCCGCATCGAATTACTCAAACAGGAGCTGGCTAAGCAGGCCGTATAACCCTGCTATGCAGGTTCCCACCAAGGCGGTTCATCAGGCTATCGAAAAGTCGATAGCGGGCTATCGAAATTATTCGTCGAGATAAGCGCCTTAAACGCCTGGTTGACGCCTATAATCGCCGGGAACTTAAATCGAGTCCGCGCCATGTTCCTACATCGAAGCCCTGTTACGCACCCGCCACGTCCGGTGCCGAGTGTGCAGGCTTTCGCGGTTCTTTCTGCCATAGAAAGTCTGGCGCGCGGCATTCTTATTTCGGTCTCTCCAGTGGTGATGTATCGTATTTTTGAAGACGCCAGACTGGTTTCGCAGGTTTACTTTATTATTGGCGTTTTATCATTGCTGGTTGCGATAAGCGTGCCCTGGCTCAGCCGCCATGTCGCACGGCGATGGTTGTATAGTTTTGCGGTCATCGTTTACGTGATCTCGGCTGGTCTCTGTGCGCTGGCTGATTCCTGGCTATTCGCTATCGGGCTCGGCCTATTCACCTTTTCCATCGTCATAGTCGCGGTCTGCTTCAACGCCTACGTGCTCGATTACATCAACCGTGCCAGGCTCGGTGAATGCGAAACACTGCGGCTGTTCTACAGCGGCGCCAGCTGGAGCATAGGACCGTTCCTTGGAATCTACCTGATGAGCCTGTGGAAGCCGGCGCCATTCATTCTTTCGGCATTGGCTTCCTGTGTGCTACTGGGAATTTTCTGGTATTACCGCCTCGGCGATGGCAAGGCAATACAGAAGGCCAACAAGAAGCCACCCAATCCCTTCGCCTACCTGAATCGTTTTATTCATCAACCGCGCCTGGTAGCGGGCTGGATTTTTGCAGTTATCCGCTGCGTCGGTTGGTGGGTATACGTGGTTTACCTGCCGATATACGCGGTCGAAAACGGCTATAGCGAACAGCTGGGCGGGGCATTACTTTCACTGTCGAATGCATTTTTATTCCTCACACCGATGATGCTCAAAGCGATGCGCGGGCGCATTCGTCTTGCGGTAATCACCGGGTTCATCTGCAGTGGTTCGATGTTTTTACTGGCGGCGATGGATCTCGCCGGCACTTCCTTAAGCATAGGCC